>JBPEXA010000268.1:0-7005 GCA_052032135.1 Thermoanaerobaculia bacterium
CTCGAGCTCGGCGAGCTCGATGTGGTTCTCCGGGTCGGTGGGGTTGAAGCGAATGGCGTCGCGGATCGACGCCTCGGCGATCGCCGCTGCACCGCTCGCGTCACGACCTTCGAGGAGCTGATGCCTCGCCCGCAGCCGCTCGGCGTAGGCGATGTTGTAGGCGGCGATCGCGTAGGACGGGTTGAGCTCCAGCGCTCGGCGGTAGCTCGCCACGGCGAGGTCGATCTCGTCGTCGACCGCCCCTCCCGAGTGGAACAGAGCCAGCGCACGCGTGGTGTGGGCGTTGCCGAGGTTGTTGTGCAGCTGGATGTAGTTGGGGTTGATCTCGACCGCGCGGTGCAGCGGCTCCAACGCCTTCGAGATCGACGCCGAGGGGTCGGTGCCGTGGGCGATCTCCCAGTCGGTGCGGCTGATCCACGCACTCCCGAGGTTCAGCAGCGCGGGGACGTAGACCGGGTTGACCTCGATCGCCCGCTCGTAGCTGCCGATCGCACGGTCGATCGTCGCCAGCGGGTCTTCGCCCTTCGACGCCTGAAACCGCGACAGCAGGATGGCGGCGTTGCCGAGGCTGTTGTAGGGGATCGCGATGTCGGGCTGGAGCTCGATCGCCGCCTCGGCGGCCGCGATCGCGCGCTCGAGAGCGGGGGTCGGGTCGCCGCCTCGCAGCAGCTGCCAGCTGCCGAGCAGGCGATGGGCCGCTGCGATGTTCTGGTGCGCCGCGCTGCTGCTGGGATTGCGGGCGACCGCTTCGTCGGCGAGCGCGATGGCCGCCTCCAGCAGAGCCGTCGGGTCGTCTCCGCGCCGGCGGAGCTCGTCCGCCCAGCGCCAGGTGATGCGCGACTTCAAGGAGTAGGCGTCGGCGAACTCGGGGTCGATCGAGATCGCCCGATCGCAGGCGGCGACGGCGGCGTCGACGTCGCCGCGGGCGAGCCGTCCGCGGATCCGCAGCGCCTCGTTGCGCTGGCTGAGCGTCCGGCATTCGGAGACGCGGATCTCGGCGTCGCTGCGCGCGACGGTCGCCAGCTCACGGTAGACGGCGAGCGCCTCCGCGTAGTGCTCGAGAGCGACGTCGTAGTCGCCGGTGTGAGCCGCCTCGTCCCCCTTCGCCTCGTGCACCCGACCGACCAGGCGCCGGGCCTCGTAGAACCACGGCTGCTCCCGCCAGGAGGCGTCGGCGAGCTCGATCGCGCGGTCGAACGCCCCTTCGTAGAAGGCGACCAGCGCCTGCACGTAGCGACCCGAGCTGTCGTCGGTGCCGGCTCGAAGGTACTCGAGCGCGGGGTCGCGGAAGACGCGGTCGAGCTCCTCGCGGGTCGCCTGGGCGGCGGCCGCGCTGCGCGGCATCGGGGTGGCGTAGGCGACCTGATCGTAGAGCCGGCCGATCACCTGCCCGAGCGCCGACGCGACTTCCGGCCCCTGGTAGCCCGCCTGCCACGCCGCCTCGAGGTTCTGCTTGGCGAGCTCGTAGCGGTGTAGAGAGAGGTGGCCGCGGCCGAGGGCGTAGCGCCCCGGGCCGACCGCCACCGGGCCGAGCCGTTCCATCTCGGCCTCGACTTCCGACATCCGTTGCCTTAGCTCGTCGCGCTGGCGGGCGGTGTCGTGGAGCGGCAGCAGCGCCGCGTAGCGGCTCGTCGCCTCCATCTCCTTGACCGTCTCGCCGAAGCTGCGCGCCAGCTCCGCGCTCTGCCGCTCCCGCGCGCGCGCCTGCAGCGTCACCGCCAGCAGCGCCAGCAGCGAGCTGCCGGCGATGGCGGCGACCAGCGTCATCCAGCGGTGGCGGGCGACGAACTTGCGGGTGCGGTAGGCGAGGTGGTTCGAGCGCGCGGCGATCGGCTCGCCGCTGAGATAGCGACGGATGTCGGCGAGGAGATCGGAGGCGTTGGCGTAGCGATCGTCGGGATCGCGCGCCATGCACTTGAGGACGATCGCCTCCAGATCACGTGGCAGCGAGGGGACGAGGTCGGTCGGCGGTCGAGCGTTGCCGGCGGAGATCAGCTTGAGCGTCTCGCCGATGTTCGCCCCCTTGTAGGGGACCTCGCCGGTCAGCAGCTCGTAGAGGACCACCCCGAGACTGTAGATGTCGGTCCGGTGGTCGATCGGTCCGCCGTCGAGCTGTTCGGGCGCCAGGTAGTCGGGAGTGCCGGCGATCTCCTCGCCGGCGGTCGCCGGGCCGCCGAGGCTCTGCGCGAGGCCGAAGTCGACCACCACACAGCGCAGGGCGCCCCGCTGGTTGGTGGTCAGGATCAGGTTGCCCGGCTTGATGTCGCGATGGATGAGCCCTCGCTGGTGCGCTGCCTGCAGCGCGTCCGCGACCTGCTGGATCAGCTGCACCTTGGTGATGGCGGGGAACTTGGAGGCGCCCTCGTAGAGCGGCTGACCGTCGATGAAGCGCATCGCGATGTACGGCTGCCCCTCGACGTCGCCGACCTCGTAGACCTGACAGATCAGCGGATGCTCGACCTGGGCCTGCGCCCGGGCCTCGTCGAGGAACGGTCGGATCAGCTGGGGGTCGCGGCGATGGAGGAACTTGAGGGCGACGAAGCGGTTGAGCTGAGGATCGAACGCCTTGAAGACCGAGCCCATGCCGCCGGAGCCGAGCGGAGCGAAGATGTGGTAGCGATCCCACCCTTCCGGCACCGGCGCTCGCGGCTCCTCCGGTCGTGCCGCTCCCTTCGTCCCCTCGGGGTCGAGGCCGCGGATGAGATCGACCAGCCCGCGCTCGTCGAGCCGCCGCGACTCGATCATCCGCGAGATCCACGGCCCCCAGGCGCGCCCCTCGCGAGGCTCGTCGAGATCGGTGGGCTGGGGCACGGCTTCGAGGTCCTCCCAGGAGAGCAGGCCGGCCTCGATGGCCATCCGCAGGAGGCGGATGTCGGCGCGGAGGCTTGCTTTCCCCATGGGCGTGGCCAGGCGGCGAAGCGTTACCCGGTGACCAGTTCGGCGATGCGGTCGAACTGTGCCTCGGCGTCCGCCTCTCCGATCTCGATCAGGCGGGTGAGGTATTCCTGCTGGAACATTAGCAAACTGAGGAAGTCGGGACTCGACGTCTTGCGGGTGCCGAGGCCGCGGGTGAGGAAGCGGAAGCCGCGCGGCAGCTCCGCTTCGTAGTCGGCGGCGAGGCGGCCGAGGTCCTGCGACGGTCGCAGCACCAGCAGCCGGATCGGCTTGAGGTTGCCACGCGCGCGGCCGTCGAGCAGTCGATTGATCCGCTCGAGCCGCATCGCGTCCTGATCGATGGCGTCCAGGAAGACCGCGTTGAGCATCGCGCCGAGGATCTGGGCGGGAGGCGGATAGCCGGCGATCACCGGTGTCGACGCCTCGTCGATCGACCGGTCGTAGCGGGTGGAGATCGCCAGCAGACGGTCGGCGCCGAGATGGATCGCCGGCGCCAGCGGCGTCAGGAAGCGGACGCCGCCGTCGCCGTACCAGCCGTCGGCGAGCTCCTGGGCGGGGAAGAGGATCGGCAGCGCCGCCGACGCCATGATGTGCTCGGCGGTGATCTCGGCGTGCACCCCGAGACGGTTGGGGCGGGCCCAGGAGGTGATGTCACGCCCCTGCACCCAGGTGACCGTCTGACCGGTGGCGTACTTGAGGGTGGTCACGGCGAGCGACTCGAGCCGGCCGGAGCGGAGGTTGTCGTCGATGCCGGGGATCCTGCCGTCGGCGTCCTCCAGCGCCTGCTCGAGGATGTCGCGCAGCGGTCGGGTGTCGAGCAGACCGCGCATGCGGCCGGTCGGGGCGTGCCCCCCGGAGAGGAGGCCGAATCCCCACTTGATCGTGGTCATCGCGAGCGCCATGGGGTCGATCTTGAACACCCGATCGGTGGAGAGCCCGGTCCACAGCCGGGTCAGCTCGTCGGCCGCCTGGGGGAGCGAGCCGGTGTGCGCGGCCAGGAAGACGGCGTTGATCGCCCCCGCCGAGACTCCGGTGACCACCGGGCTGCGGAAGTCGGGCATGCGGCGTGCCATGCAGCGCAGGAAGCCGACCTGGTACGCCGCGCGGGCCCCGCCGCCGGTGAGCACCAGCCCCAGCTTTCCGGCGTCGCTCATGCGTCGGGATGCTACCAATGGCCGCTACGATCGAGCGCTTTCGAGCCCTCCGCGGCGCCGCCTCGCGCCTCGATTCGGCCCCCCCCTTCCGATACACTCGCCAGCCGCATGCGCCTCGGGGACCTGCAGCTCCAGATCGTCAGCGATGGCGAGTTCCGGCTCGATGGCGGCGCGATGTTCGGCGTCGTGCCGAAGGTGCTGTGGGAGCGGGTGAAGCCCGCCGACGAGCAGAATCGGATCCGGATGGCGACCCACTGCCTGCTCGTGCAGAGCGACGCCGGCACCCTGCTCGTCGACACCGGGCTCGGCGACCGGCACGACGCCAAGTTCCGGGCGATGTTCGGCATGCCCGACGACGCGACCCGGCTCCCCGACTCGCTGGCGGCGGCGGGGGTCGCTCTCGACGACGTCGACCACGTGGTGCTCACCCACCTGCACTTCGACCACTGCGGCTGGAACACGACGCGCGACGGCGGCGGGCTCCGCCCGACCTTCCCCAACGCGCGGTACTGGCTCTGTCGGGGCGAAGTCGAGCACGCTCGACAGCCGAGCCCTCGCGATCGCGCCAGCTACCTCGCCGACAACTGGGAGCCGCTGATCGAGGCCGGCGCCGTCGAGCTGTTCGACGACGAGGTCGAGCCGATGCCGGGGGTGCGCGCCGTCAAGGCGCCGGGCCACAACCGCGACATGTGCGTGGTGCTCCTCGACGGCGGCGGCGGCGAGCGGGGCATCTACCTGGCCGACCTGGTGCCGACCGCCGCCCACCTGCCGTACCCGTGGGTGATGGCCTACGACCTGTTCCCCCTCGAGACCATCGAGAGCAAGCGGCTCTGGCTGCCGAGAGCGCACGAGGGAGGGTGGCTGTGCGTCTTCGAGCACGACGCCGACGTCACCTTCGCCCGCCTGCGCGAGGACGAGCGCGGTCGCCTCGTCGCCGAGCCGCAGCTGGAGACCGCGACCGCCTAGGGAGACGACGATGAGCAGCGACTACGATCTGATCGTGATCGGCAGCGGCCCGGGCGGCTACGTGGCCGGGATCCGCGCCGCCCAGCTCGGGCTCAAGGTGGCGGTGGTGGAGAAGGACCCCAAGTTCGGCGGCACCTGCCTCCACCGCGGCTGCATCCCCACCAAGGCGCTGCTGCACACCGCCGGCCTGCTGGACGACATCCGCAAGGCGGGGTCGTTCGGGATCGGGGTCGGTGAGCCGGAGGTCGACATCGCCGGGGCGCACGCCTACAAGCAGAAGGTCGTCGACAAGAACGCCAAGGGGATCGAGTACCTGTTCAAGAAGAACGGTGTCGATGGGCTGCACGGCATCGGTCGGGTGACCGGCGCTCACCAGGTCGAGGTGCATGGTGCCGACGGCAAGTCGGTCCACGACTGCGGCAACATCCTGATCGCCACCGGTTCCGTGCCGCGCGACATCCCGGTGGCGCCCGCCGACGGCGACCGCATCCTCAACTCCGATCACGTGCTCCAACTCGAGGAGGTGCCCGCTTCGATGATCGTCCTCGGCGCCGGCGCCGTCGGCACCGAGTTCGCCTCGATCTTCGCCGCGTTCGGCACCGAGGTGACCCTCGTCGAGATGATGGATCGAGTGCTGCCGATCGAGGATGCCGAAGTCTCCGCCCAGCTCGAGAAGTCGCTGTCGAAGCGCGGGATTCGGGTGCTGACGGGGGCGAAGCTCGAAGCGATCGAGACGTCGCAGCAGAGCGTGGAGGCGAAGATCGCGGGCGCCGACGGCGAACAGACCGTCGAAGCGTCGCGGCTGCTGGTCGCCGTCGGACGGGCGCCGGTCACCGGCAACCTCGGCCTCGAAGCGCTCGGCATCGAGCTCGATCGCGGCTACGTGCAGGTCGACGAGTTCATGCGCACCGGCGTCGACAGCATCTACGCGATCGGCGACGTCGTGCCGACCCCGTGGCTCGCCCACGTCGCCTCGGCGGAGGGGATCCTCGCCGTCGAGCACATGGCGGGCGAGGAGGCCCGCCCTCTCGACTACCAGCTCGTTCCGTCCGTCACCTATTGCGAGCCGGAGGTCGGCAGCGTCGGCCTCACCGAGGCGGCGGCGCGAGAGCGCTACGACGAGGTCGAGGTGGGCAAGTTCCCGATGAGCGCGCTCGGCAAGGCGTCGATCCTCGGCAAGACCGAGGGCTTCGTCAAGGTCGTCCGCGAGACGCGGTACGATCAGTTGCTGGGAGTCCACATCATCGGCCCCCACGCCACCGATCTGATCGCCGAGGCGTGCGTGGCGATGAACCTCGAGTCGACCACCGAGGAGCTGTTCCGCACCATTCACGCGCACCCGACGCTGTCCGAGGCGATGGCAGAAGCCGCCCACGCCGCGGTCGGACACGCGATTCACTTCTGACGTCCGCGATCTTCGCCGGGCGAGAGAGGACGCCGTACCGATGTCAACCGAAGTGCTGATGCCGCAGATGGGCGAGTCGATCGCCGAGGGGACCATCACCCGCTGGCTGGTCAAGGTCGGCGACAGCGTCGACCGCGATCAGCCGCTGTTCGAGATCTCGACCGACAAGGTCGACGCCGAGATCCCGAGCCCGGCCGCCGGCGTGCTGCTCGAGGTGAAGGCGGAGGAGGGGGCGACGATCCCGGTCAACGAGGTCGTCGCCCTGATCGGCGAAGCGGGAGAGGCGGCGGCGGAGGCTCCGGCGGAGGCGGCGGCCGAGGCCGCTCCCGAGCCCGAGGCCGATGACGCCGCCGAGCAGGAGCCCGAGAGGGCGGCGGAGACCGAGGCCGCCGAGCCGGCCGCCGCGCCGGCGGCCGCCGAGGGCGAGCGCGAGGTGGGGGAGGAGCCGGCGGCCGACGACGCCGACCGCGTTCGCACCGCCTCGAGCCCGGTGGTGCGCAAGATCGCCGCCGAGCACGGGGTCGACATCTCCGAGATCGAGGGGACCGGCATCCACGGGCGGGTGACCAAGAGGGACATCGAGGC
>JBPEXA010000269.1:0-2801 GCA_052032135.1 Thermoanaerobaculia bacterium
CGGCGGTCGCGGTCGCGGGGAGGCGCAGCGTGCGGGCCGAGAAGCCGGCGTCGACCGCCGCCGCCTCCTTGCTGCCGACGTAGACCCGGGAGGCGGGGTCGTCGCCGACCAGCACCACCGCCAGCCCGGGCGGTCGGGCGCCGTCGGCGACCATCGCCGCCGTCGTCGCGGCGACCTCGGCGCGGATCGCCTCGCCCACCCGGCGGCCGTCGAGCCGGCGGCTCATCCTCCGTCCTCGTCGACGCCGCGATGGGCGGTGTAGAGGCAGACGGCGCCCGCCGACAGCGGGCGCCAGCCGCCGGCGACGAGGCCGGCGCCCTCCATGCGCTCGACGAGGTCGGCGCGATCGGGAAAGTCGAGGACCGAGGCCGGCAGGTAGCTGTAGGCGCTGCCGCGCGGCGACAGTGCGCGACCGATCGCCGGCAGCAGGCGGGTGAAGTAGAAGAGGTAGGGGCGCCGCAGCCACCCTCGGGGCACCGCCGCCTCGAGGAAGGCGACGCGGCCGCCCGGTTCGAGCACGCGGACGATCTCACCCAGCCCGGCGTCGAGATCTTCGAGGTTGCGCAGGCCGAAGGAGACGGTGGCGCCGGCGAAGCTGCGGTCGGGGAAGGGAAGCGCGAGGGTGTCCCCGGCCAGTCCCGAGGGACGGCGGGCGGCCGCCTCGGCGCGGTCGCTGGCGTACTTGCCGCGGGCGAGCGCCAGCATCGGCAGACAGAAATCGGCGGCGACGACCGCGTAGCCGGCGTCGCGGTCGGCGAGCGCCTGATCGCCGGTGCCGCAGCACAGGTCGAGGACGCGACTGCCGGCAGGCAGCCCGAGGGCCGCCGCCGTCAGGCGTCGCCAGGCGACGTCGCGGCGCGCCGAGATCACCCGGTTCAGCAGGTCGTAGCGCGGCGCGACGCCGGCGAACATGTCGCGGATCGCCGTCTTCGACCGGTCGACCGCGCCGCTGCCGGCGGGCGATGGGGGGGAAGCGATCTCGACCATCGGCAGGCTAGTGTACCGGGCTCCGCCGGCGGTCCGATCGCCGTCGAGAGACCGACCGCGGTGGCTTGACAGCGCCCTAGCGCCTCCATAAGATCGCCGTCCTTTGCGCCTTCGCGCGCGCGCCTACCGGTGCGCGCTGGATCCGGCAGACCGAGCCGAACCCAAGGACGACAAGTCGATGAGCAGGACCTATAGCCCGAAGCCGGGCGAGATCGAACGCAACTGGTACGTCGTCGATGCCGACGGCAAGACCCTCGGACGCCTGTCGACCGAGGTGGCGCGGGTGCTGACCGGCAAGCACAAGCCGCAGTACGCCCCCCATCTCGACACCGGCGATTTCGTGATCGTCGTCAACGCCGAGAAGGCGGTCCTCACCGGCGGCAAGGAAGACCGCAAGGTCTACTACCGCCACAGCACCCACCCCGGCGGCCTCAAGCAGGAGACCGCGGCCGAGGTGCGGCGCAAGAAGCCGGTCAAGCTGGTCGAGCGCGCCGTCTGGGGGATGCTGCCCAAGAACAAGCTGGGCCGCCGGCAGCTGCGCAAGCTGAAGGTGTACGCCGGCGCCGATCATCCGCACCAGGCGCAGCAGCCCGAAACGCTGGCGATCGGCTGACGATCGAGCAGGAGACTTCAGTGAGCGACCTTCAGAGCTACGGGACGGGGCGGCGCAAGTCCGCCGTCGCCCGCGTCTACCTCACCCCCGGCAGCGGAGAGATGTCGGTCAACGGCCGAACCCTCGCGCACTACTTCCCCAACCGGGTGCTGCAGATGGTGGTGCAGCAGCCGCTCGAGCTCACCGAGACGGTCGACAAGTTCGACGTCAAGGTGACCGTCCAGGGCGGGGGCCCGACCGGACAGGCGGGCGCGGTGCGCCACGGCATCTCGCGGGCGCTGCTCGACCACGACGCCGAGCTGCGCGAGCCGCTGAAAGCGGCCGGCCTGCTCACCCGCGACTCCCGCATCAAGGAGCGCAAGAAGTACGGTCAGAAGGGCGCGCGGGCGCGCTTCCAGTTCAGCAAGCGGTAAGGAGAACGGTTTTGGCTCAGGTCACCATGCGAGAGATGCTCGACGCGGGCGTCCACTTCGGGCACCAGACCCGGCGGTGGAACCCGAAGATGAAGCCGTACATCTTCGGCAAGCGCAACGGCATCTACATCATCGATCTGCAGAAGACGAGCCGGCTGCTCGACGAGGCGCTCGACTACGTCCGCGCCCTCGGGTCGTCCGGTCGACGCCTGCTGTTCGTCGGCACCAAGCGCCAGGCGCAAGAGGTCGTCTCTCAGGAAGCGACGCGCTGCAACCAGTTCTACGTCACGCATCGCTGGCTGGGCGGCATGCTCACCAACTTCGTCACCATCCGCCAGTCGATCGACCGCCTGCAGGACATCGAGGAGCGGCTCGCCGACGAGGAGAGCCCGCTGACCAAGCGCGAGCGCATCCGTCTCGAGCGCGAGCACGCGAAGATCAACCGCAACCTGGTCGGCATGCGCAAGCTGGAGCGGCTCCCCGACGCCATCTTCGTGGTCGACCCCAAGCGGGAGCACATCGCGATCGCCGAGGCGAACAAGCTCGACATCCCGGTGATCGCCATCGTCGACACCAACTGTGATCCGGAAGAAGTCGACTTCGTGATCCCCGGCAACGACGACGCGATCCGCACCATCCGGCTGTTCACGCGCGCCGCCGCCGACGCCTACCTCGAGGGCTCCAAGGAGCTCGAGCAGGCGGTCGAGCAGGCGGAGAAGGACGCTCCCGCCGCCGCCGACGAGGCGGCTGAGGAGACCGACGAGGCGGTCGACGCCGTCGAAGCGGCG
>JBPEXA010000027.1:0-4494 GCA_052032135.1 Thermoanaerobaculia bacterium
CGACCTTCGTCACCCTCGAGGAGGCGCAGGCCGACCCGGCGAACCAGGCTCACGTCGTGGTGCTCATCGACCACACCCGCCTCGGCCAGAGCAATCGCAGGCGGGCGTTCGAGGCGCTCGAGCAGGCGGTCGCCCGTCTGGGGTCGGACGACCAGATCGCCGTCGTCGGCATCGAGGGGTCGCTGGTCTTCTACACCGACTTCCTCTACGACCGCACCGCGATCTCGAAGATCCTCGACGATCAGCAGCGCAAGTCGGTCGCCTCGCAGATCGGCGAGTTCGAGCGGCGACAGATCTTCGGCGAGCTGACGCGCGGCCAGAGCGGCGGCATCCAGGCACGCGCCTCACTCGCCGACCAGAATCTGCTGATCTCCCGCATCCGCGCCTACGCCGAGGAGGAGTACCAGCGCAGCCGCGCCTCCCTGCGCCAGATCCAGCAGGTGATCGCCACCCTCTCCGGCCTGCCGGGGCGCAAGGCGGTGCTCTACCTCGGCGAGGGGATCCCCACCCGCCCCGGAGAGGGGCTCTTCGTCGAGTGGCGCAACCGCTTCGGCGAGGGCAACCCCAATGCCGGAATCGGCCTGCGGCGGTTCGACTTCAACACCGACTACACGCGCGAGGTCGGGCGCTACGATCTGACGCAGGCGGTGCAGCAGCTGGCGGCGACCGCCCAGCGTGCCGGCGTCACCCTCTACGCGGTCGACGCCGAGCCCAGCCACGGCGGCGACGTCCGCTCGGCGATGACCGAGCAGGGAGCGACGTCGGAAACCGTGTCGGTCGTCGACGAGAACTTCCGGGCGCCGCTCGAACAGGCGACCTCGGCGACCGGCGGACGGTTGCTGCGCGCCTCCGGCCGCCTCACCGACGAGCTGGTCGAGCTGCTCGGCGACTTCGACACCTTCTACTCGCTCGGCTTCGAGCCGCCCGCCGACTGGGACGTCGGCTCCCGGCACCAGATCGACGTCCGGGTCCGCATCGACGGCTTGACGGTCCGCCATCGGGACGCGGTCCTCCTCCCCGACCGCGACGAGAGAGAGGCGGGCTCGACCGTCGCCGCCCTCATCTATCGCAGCGCCGACAACCCGCTCGGCTTCCGCGCCATCCCGGGTGACCCGGGGGCGCCGGCGGACGGCGTGCGCACCGTCCCCACCCAGCTCGAGATCCCGGTCGGCAACCTCGGGCTGCGCCCCGGCGCCGACGCCTTCGGCATCGCGATCTCGATCTACGTCGCCTCCCAGGCGGCCGACGGCGGCACCAGCAAAGTGCAGAAGATCCCGTTTCATCTCGAGATCCCGGCCGACATGCTCGAGCGCGCGCAGCGGGACGTCGCCCACTACACCCTCCCGCTGCTGGTCCGCGCCGGCGACCGCCACGTGGCGATCGGCATCCGGGACGAGGTGAGCGGCGCCTTCTCCGCCGTCCGGCTGGACGTCGCCGAGCTCTCCTCGTTCTGAGGCGACCGGCCGCGCCCGCGGCGCCGGAGAGCAAGAAAAAGCCCTCCCCGAAGGGAGGGCTCGAAGCTTCGATGCGGTGTGGCTAGAAGCGCAATCGAGCGCCGAGGAAGTAGCGCCTCGGATCGACGAACTCCTTGCCTTCGAGGTAGGCGAAGCCGTCGCCGCCCCCGAGCAGATCCTGCACGACGACCACGTCCTGCTGGTCGAACAGGTTGAAGACGTCGAGGAAGAAGTCGACCTCGGTACGGTCGCTGAGCGTCCAGACGTACGAGCCTCGGATGTCGAGGATGCCGTAACTGTTGCCGTCGATGAAGCCGAGGGCGTCGGCCGCGATCCAGGTGTCCTCGAAGCCGCCGCCGGGCCAGCCACCGAACGCGAAGTCGGTGGTGACGCGGTCCGGGAGGCTGCGGCTGAACGCCTGCCCCTCGTTGCGGTTGAGGGTGACGCCGGAGTTCCAGCGGTAGCTGCCGCCCACCTGGAAGCCGTTGTCCCAGTTGTACGAACCGTGCATCTTGAACAGATGCTCGACCAGCCCGGGCTGCACGCCGGTGCGGTTCGGCGCTCGCGGATCGAGGAAGATCACGTCGCCGGCGCCGTCGAAGTTGCCGTCGGAGTTGGAGTTGCCGTCGGCGTCGGCGTAGTTGTACGACGCCAGGAACTGCCAGTTGTCGCTGTACCGCTTGCGGAAGATCAGCTCCAACCCCTGCCAGTCACGGAAGTTGCCGGGAGGCAGCGTGCCGATCAGGAAGTTGAGGTTGGTGGGGATCGCCGACAGCGTCGGGAAGCCGAAGAACTCCGGCCCGAGGAAGAACGAGTTCTGCGCGAACGGATCGCCACCGAGCGCGATGTACTGGTCGGTGTTGTAGTAGAGCGAACCGTAGTCTTCACCGATGTCGGTGGTCTCGCGGTCGATCACGTTGACCTCGATCATCATGTTGCTGCCGAGGTCCCGCTTGTACTGCAGCTGGATCTCCTCGGTGACCGGGGTCTTGATCTCCGGCGCGAAGAAGGCGTCCTGGACCGACGTGCCGCCGCGGAAGCGGAAGCGGACCCAGTCGCCGAGCGCCTCGACCCACACCTGCTCCTCGATGACGCGGCCGGTCAGCGAACCGGCGAAGTCGATCGCGGTGTCGCGGAAGGCGTCGTAGTACTCACCGAAGAAGAGCCCGATGCTGCTGCGGCCGTCGCCCTTGAGGTCGTAGGCGATCGAGATCCGCGGGGCGACCTCGGTGTCCCAGGTGCCGACGTCGTTGCCGGCGTCGTCGATGAAGGTGGTGTCCTCGGCGCGCAAGCCGGCGTTGATGCTCCACCGGTTCCACTGCCAGGCGTCCTGGAGGTAGAAGTGGGTCGACTCCGACGACTTGTTGGACGGGCCGGCCTGCGTCTGCAGGTCGCGGGTGTAGTTGACCAGGCCGTCGGGATTGCCGGCGGTGGAGGCGAAGACCATGTTGTTCTGGATCTCCGTCTGGTCGAGGAAGCCGTTGCCGTTCTCGTCCCAGCCGAGGGCGATCAGCGTCTGCAGCTGGTCGGCGCTCAGCCCTTCGTTGAAGCCGTTGACCTCGTCGCTCGAAACGCCGAAGTCGACCGTCGACCACGGTGAGTCGGTGCAGGTGCCGACGACCTCGCAGAGGACGATCGGCCCGTTGGTGCCGCGCGGATTGAGCGAGATGAAGGTCGCCGGCGGGCTGCCGGAGGTCTCGTCGTTCTCGAACAGCGTGCTCTCGCCGTCGACGACACCGAACTTGAGGGCGTGATCACCCCAGCCGGTGTCGAACAGGAACTCGAGCGAGGCGCGGGCCGACTCGGTGCTGCGGGTCTCGACGAAGTTGGTGCCGCCACCGCCCAGCAACTCCTCGGCCGACGTGAAGTCGACGCCGGGAGAGAAGGCGACCGCGTTGCGGTTGGCCTGGTTGACCGGCGTCTGATTGAGGTCGGCGTCGTGGTCGGTGATGGCGAGCTCGAGGGCCGCCGCTCCCCACACCCGGTTGTAGCCGGCGGTGTAGCGCTCACCGCCCTGGTCGAAGATCGCGTTCGCCGTGTTCGGGACGCTGCGCCGGAAGCTGCCGTCGCGATCGAGCGGATCGGTCAGGAAGGTGCCGGTGAAGACGTCGCTGTCGGTGATCGCCCAGGTGACCTTGCCGAACGCCTGGTCCTGCTCCTCCTTCACCGGGCGCAGGAACTGGCCGTCCTCGTTGACGACGTCGCGGTCTTCCTCGAGCTGACGGAAGCTGGTGAAGAACCACGCCTTGTCACGGACGATCGGCCCACCGAGGGTGAACGCCGCGTCGGAGTTCGAGAAGGTCTCGTCCGGGAAGCGCTTGTTGTCCTCGACCAGGCTGTCGTTCTGGAAGTAGTAGTTCACCGAGCCGGAGAACTGGTTGCCGCCGCTCTTGGTGACCACGTTCGAGATGAGGCCGGGAGCGCCGACGAACTCGGCCGGGATCGCCCCGGTGAGCACGCTCTGCTCCTGGATGATCTCGGTGTTGAGGTCGGCGCCGTTGGTCCCCGCCGTGCGGTCGGTGACGTTGATGCCGTCGAAGTAGTAGAGGTTGTCGGTCGAGCGGCCGACGTCGCCCTCGGAGCCGTCGAGGTCGCGGTAGTTGATACCGGAGCGCGACGCCGGGTTGTCGGTGGTGCCGAGCGCATCCTGCACACCGGGCACCAGCTGCAGGTAGTCCTGGTATGAGCGCGCGGTCGGCAGCGACTCGGTCAGCTGCAGCGTGATGTCCTGGCCGGCCTGCGTCTTGGTGACGTCGACCAGCGGCGATTCGGCGGTGACGATCAGCTCTTCGCTGATCTCGGCGAGCGCCAGGTCGACGGTCACCGACTGCACCTTGCCGGCGCGGACGATCACCTCGCTGAGGGTCTTGGTGGCGAAGCCGTCGAGGCTGACGGTCACCGTGTAGTTGGATGCCGGATCGAGCGAGACGAGGCGCGCATTGCCCTCGCCGTCGGTGATCGCGGTCCGGCGGGTCAGCGTCTCGTCGGAGCTGGCGACGACCGTCGCCCCCGGCAGCACCTGCCCGTCGGCGTCGGTGAC
>JBPEXA010000270.1:0-3141 GCA_052032135.1 Thermoanaerobaculia bacterium
CGACGCGCTCGCCATCTCATCGAGTTTTCTCCTCGCCGGAATCGACGGTGTCACCGAGCTCTACGCAGACGATCTCTTTGCGGTTGCGGGCCAGCAGGCGCGTCCCGGCGAGCGCCGGAGCGGTCCAGCTGCGGCCGTCGAGCAGCTGTGCGCTGGAGATGATGTCGAGTCCGGAGGGGCTCAGCCGCGCCAGGTGGAGCGTGCCGTCGCTTTCGAGCAGCAGGGCCCGTGCCCCGATCTCGAGGATGGTGGCGTCGCCCACCGATCGATCACGCCAGGCGACCTCGCCGCCGAGGATCCCCACCGCCGACAGGACCTTGGACGCCGCGGCGCCACGGGTGCCGTAGAGGTGGTCGCCGACGCGGACGACGTTGCCGACCTGCGACCCGATGGACTTGCCGACCCACAGCTCTTCGGGGACGACGCGGCCGTCGACCTCGGTGAGTCGCAGCACCCGCCCCCCTTCCGAGCTGACCAGGAAGAGGAGTCCGTCTTCGCTCGCCAGTGGCGAAGCGACGTTGACGTAGCGGTAGTCGCTGACCGGGAAGGACCAGCGATGCGCACCGGTCGACGGGTCGACGGCGACGACCGAGGTGTCGAGCAGGGCCACCAACTGCGGCTCGCCCGCCACCTCGATGAGGATCGGGGAGGCGTAGGCGGCGTCGTCGTCGAGGGCCCGCCAGACGGTGGCGCCGTCGTCCTGGTGGAAGGCGACCAGCGCTCGTCGCTCACCGCCGACCGGCACGATCACCAGGTCACCGAAGGCGACGGGGCTCGCTGCGTAGCCGCGCTCCAGCGGGGTGCCCCCCAGCTCCTGCCACAGATCACGGGACCAGAGCTCGCGGCCGCTGGCGGCGTCGAGCGCCACCAGTCGCCCCGTGGTGCCGACAGCGAACACCGAGCCGCGGGCGACGAGCGGGGTCGAGTGTGGGCCGGGGCCGAATTCGAGGTCCATGAAATCGAGCGGCGGCGCGTCGAAGCCGCGCTGCCAGATCGTCCGGCCGGTCGCGACCTCGAGGGCGACCACGGCGTCCCGTCGCCCGTCACGGACCATGGTGAAGGCGCGGTCGCCGACCACCGAGATCCCCGAATAGCCGTCGCCGAGCGGGCGGCGCCAGAGGACCGGTGGGCCGCCGTCGGGGAAGCGCTCGACGATACCGCTGCCGTCGCCCGTGAAGTCCCGACCCGGCCCGCCCCACTGGGGCCAGTCATCGGAGCCGGCAACGGTGGGAGTGAGGAGCGAGACGGTGAGGGCGAGCCCGCGCCGCAACGGTGAGGCGGTCACGGTGAGGACTGTATCGTCACGCTTCCGGAGACGAAAAAAAGAGGGGAGCCCGAAGGCTCCCCGATCTCATCGCTGGCCTTGGTACCTCGGCTATTCGGGCACGCTGGCGAGCGCCTCGATGGCGCACAGCGGCAGCGCTTCACCGAAGATCTGCATCTCGTCGAACAGGCCGTCGTAGTCGCGGCTGGCATCCTGACGCCGTCCCAGGAACTGGTTCTGGAAGGCGTCGCTCTGCATCGCGCCGTTGGCCGTCGACTGCGAGTTGTAGGTGACTTCCACCCCATTGATGTAGAGGTGGACCTGGCGGTCGCCGGCGTGGTCGTAGGTCATCGCCACGTGCGTCCAGCTGTTGAGCGGCACGGTCTCGACCGAGTCGCTGCAGGCGTTGGCGATCGACGCGATGATGCAGCCGCGCAGGTTGCCGCCGCCACTGAGCCTCAGCTCGCGCGTCGACATGTTCTTGGAGAAGATCTCCCGATTGCCGGCGGCGTGAGGGTAGATCCACGCGCTGTAGGTGAAGCTCTGGAGATCGTCGATCTCCGGGTCGCTGCCGACCATCACGTAGTCGTTGACGCCGTCGAGCTCGACCGCGGTGCCGATCAGGCCCGGGACGCGGCTGGCGCCGTTCCACAGGTTGCCGTCGTTGTCGTTGACCGAGCTGTCGATCACCACCGAGCCGCTCGGGCCGGCCTCCTCCTCGTTCTCGTCGAACCGCCACCAGGCGATCGGGTCGAACTCTTCGCAAAGGGGCGTGCACTGGAAGCTGCCGGCTTCGACGAACGTCCACGAATCCCAGGCTTGATCGCCGGCGTCGGCGATCGCCAGCCGGATGTTGTTGACGCCGGGGTCGAGTCCCGCCTCGGCGCCCAGCACGGTGGTGAAGCCGTCCATCTGAACATTGACGAAGGGCGGAGTGTTGTCGTTGTAGAACGCCGAGTTGGTGCCGTTGTTGACGTTGTTGATGGTCACGGGCGTCACGCCGTCCGGCAGCAGGGCGATGTTGACGCCGTTGAGAATGAAGGCGAACGCGTCGTTGAACTGCGAGCCGACGAACTCATCGTACTCTTCGGAGCCGAAGACGTACTGGAACGAGACGGTGTCGGCCTCGGCGTCCTCGCACTCGAAGTCGAACTCGAGAATGCAGGCATCGAAGGTCGCGTTGCCGGCGATCACGTCGAGGAAGGCGTCACCGGGCGTCCCGAAGGCCGTCGTGTTGCTACCGGTGTCGTTCGGACCCGGCGCGTCGTTGAGCTGGCCCGAGGACAGCCCGACGCCGGCGTCGATCCCGAACAGTGTGCCGCCGTCGGTGAACAGGCCCGCGCAGCGCCCATCGCCGGTCAGCGAGATGTTGGTGGCGAAGACGTCGCTCTCGTCGCCGAGCAGACCGTCGACGAGGTCCTCGGCCGTGAGCCCGCCGGAGGCGGTGTCGCTGGTCATCAGCTGCGCGGACGCGGCCGGCGCCAGCAGCGTCAGGAGTGCCAGGCCGAACGCCCAGCGGCTACAGAGTTTGAATGACATTGGGGTCCCCCTTGAGGAAACTGCGGTTTCGCTTCGGCCGCCCGTCCAGGCTCAAGGGTCTCGCGGTGCAGGCGGCATCACCGCTCGCGAGCCCATCCGGTCAGGGACGCCGGCTCGGCAGCGTCACGCCCGCCCGGCGCATGCCTTCGGTCGCGAACATCGGCTTCCCCCTTTCTCTCCTGGGCCGCGGATGGAGAGGGAGACTCGAGCCCACACCCTCCTCTCTAGGGCGGACCAGCGGCTCGAGTCCCGGCAGCCCGGCGATCCTGACGCCTCCCCTCGTCGGTCGCTCCGGCGCGACAAGACCTCGAGGACCCGTGGCTTTGCGTCCCTGACTT
>JBPEXA010000271.1:0-13777 GCA_052032135.1 Thermoanaerobaculia bacterium
CATCGCCGCGCCGCCCGCCCAGCCGAGATAGACGTGGGCGATGGCGATCGGCAGGAAGCCGAGGATGCTGGCGATCATGTAGGTGCCGAGCTTGAGGCTGGTGGTGCCGAAGCCGTACCCCTTGACCACCGCGGGGAGGAATGGGTTCATGCGCAGCAGCAGCACCAGCTTGAAGCCCTCCTCCTCGACCGCCTCCATGATCTGCTTCGCCTTCGGCACCGCGTCGAGCTTGCGCTCGACCCAGTCGGAGGCGACATGGCGCGCGATGGTGAAGGTCAGGAAGAAGGTGATGGTGGCACACGCCAGCACCAGGCCGAGGGCGGTCGGGAACGAGAAGACGATGCCGGCGCCGATGTTGAGCGGCGTGCGCGGCACCCCCAGCAGCGAAGCGGCGACGTAGACGACGCCGTAGGCGAGCGCGCCCCACACGCCGATGCTGTCGATCACCCCCAGGAAGGCTCGCACCCAGATCTCGAGCGGCAGCATCTTCCAGGCGAGGGCGATGAGCGCGACGGCGCCGCCCGCCCACGCGGCCGCCTTCCAGAGCGATTGACGGGACTGCGCGGCGACGGTCATCGGTCGACCCCTCCCATCGCCTCCTCGGTCACCGTCTCGCGGCCGCGGTCGACCGCCACGTCGACGGCGACCTCCGCCACCTCGTCGGAGGGCAGCAGCCCGATCTCCGCGGCGTGGGCGGCGATCTGGGCGCTGTCGCGCACCCGGCGGAAGGGGATGCCGAGCGCCTCGCTCTCGGCGATGATGCGGTCGACGTTGCCGTCGTACTCGCTGTCGTCGTCGGGATCGACGTCGCGGATGTAGATCGCCCGCACCCGGCCGGGGTGCTCGCGCGCCACACGGGCGTAGATCTCGGCGTCGTGCTGGCCGCTGTCGCCGACCAGCACCACCGGCAACGAATAGCGCTCGAAGAGGCGGCGAAGGGTCTCGATCTTGTGGTCGGAGGTGTCGCTGCCCACCCCGAGGTCGCGCAGCAGCAGCGGCCCCGCCGGCAGATCGTTGAGGTCGAGGAAGTCGCGCAGCAGGTCATACATGTTCCAGCCCGAGTTCGACAGGTAGAAGATCGGGTGCACCGGGTCGCCAGAGTCGTTGCGCACCAGCGAGCGGTAGAGGCCGCCGACGCCGGTCAGCGGCTTGCGCGTCTTGGCGTTGTTGAGGAAGGTCAGCTGCGCGGAGAGCAGGAGATCGGTGATCCCGGTGTGGATCACCGTGTCGTCCATGTCGCTGACGATCATGAACTCGGCATCCGGGTCGAGCAGCGTCACCCGGTGCACGGCGGTCAGCGTCCGGTCGTCGAGGTCGTGCTCGGCGACGACGACGTCGGGGCGCGGAGCGTCGCGGTCGATCGTGAACTCCGCGGCGTAGTACCCCTCGTCGTCGGTGGTGACGGTGACGACGGTATCCGCGTACTCGAGCCGCACCTCGGCGTCGGGGACCTCGTCGCTCTCCCACCGCTGGTAGGTCGCCTGCAGGTTGTCCCACCAGTCGTCGTCGTCCTGGGGTCCGCCGTACGGCTTGTTGGCGAGCAACCGACCGCGCACCCACAGCTTCTCGTGGTTGCCGTAGCCGCGGTAGGCGGCGATGTGGCGCGGCTCGTTGAAGCCCATGCGGCGGGCGAACCGGCGCCAGGTCACGTCGACGAACTCGTCGACGTTCTCGATCGCCTCGTTGGCGGTCGTCTTGAGACGGTCTTTCCAGCTCATCGCGTCGATCTCCTCTCGGTCGGCGCCCGCGGCGGCGACCGGTGTCGCCATCGGCAGGACCGCGACCGCCACCATGGCCGCGACGCCCGTCAGGCGGCGCAGGGAGCGGGGCAACGTAGTCTGTGTCGGGGCGGCGCGGTCCATGTCGGGTCTCCTGCGGGTCGGGCGTTCGGAACAGCTCGACGCCTACCTGAGCAAGCGGCGGGCCAGTTCCGCCGGCGAGCCGTCCCCAATCTCCACGTCCGCCGCGAAGGCCGATCCCACAAGGGTCGACACGCCTTCGCGCCTCACCCCCCGCCGCCGGCGAGCGGCCATCGAGCGGCGCCGTCCGTGTAGGCCTTACACGGCGCTGCAATTCCTGCCCGCCGCCCGCGGCTCGGCGTCGCCGCCGGCGGGGCTTCCGGTCAGGCGGACCGCAGCTCGGTCTTGACGATCTTGCCGGTCGCCGTCATCGGCAGCGTGTCGCGCACTTCGATCAGCCGCGGGTACTTGTAGGCGGCCATCCGCTCGCGACACCATGCGATCAGCGCCTCGTCGTCGACCCGGCTGCCGTCGGCGGGGACGACGAACGCCTTGATCTCCTCGCCGTGCTCGTCGTGCGGGACCCCGATGACGGCGGCGAGCGACACTTCGGGGTGCTCCATCATCGTCTCCTCGATCTCCCGCGGATAGACGTTGAAGCCGCCGCGGATGATCATGTCCTTGGTCCGATCGACGATGAAGAAGTAGCCGTCCTCGTCGACGCGACCGACGTCCCCGGTGTGGAACCAGCCGCCCCGCAGCACCTCGGCGTTGGCCTCGGGCCGGTTGTAGTACCCCTTCATCACGTTGTGGCCGCGGATGACGATCTCGCCCGCCTCGCCGACGGGCAGCTCGCGATCATCGGCGTCGACGACCTTCATCTCGACGCCCCAGATCGGGGTGCCGACCGAGCCGGGCTTGCGCTCGCGGTCGAGGTGGTTGAAGGAGGCGACGGGCGACGTCTCCGAGAGGCCGTACCCCTCGAGGATCGGCACGTCGAAGCGCTGCTCGAAGTCGCGCAGCACCTGGAGCGGCAGCGCGGCGCCGCCGCTGACGGCGATCCGCAGGCGGGAGGCGATCGCCTCGCGATCGACCCCCTCGGCGGGATCGTGGAGCATCCCCCAGTACATCGTCGGCACGCCGGCGAAGAAGGTCACCCGGTGGCGCTCCATCGCCCGCAGCGCGGCACCCGGCTCGAACCTCGCCATCAGCACATTGGTGACCCCGGCGTAGATGCCGGTCGCCATCATCACCACCTGGCCGAAGGAGTGGAAGAGCGGCAGCACGGTGAGCGCCACGTCGTCGGTGCGGTAGCCGAGCAGGTCGCGGTTGACGACGCAGTTGCAGAAGATGCTGGCGTGGGTGAGCTCGGCCCCCTTCGGGCGGCCGGTGGTGCCGGAGGTGTAGAGGATCACCGCGGTGTCCTCGCTGGCGGTCGCCGCGCTCTCGAACTCCGGATCGCCGCTCGCGATCAGCTGGTGCATCGTCTCGCTGCCGTCGAGCGGCGACGCCGCGGCGGGATCGGCGGTGATCACCACCAGCCGCTCGCACGCCTCGACCTCGGAGAAGCCCGCCGCCCCCTCGTCGAGCATCGGCAGCTCGTCGGTCCCCTCGAAGCAGAGGTACGCCGTGGCGTCGCTGTCCGCCAGGTGGTAGGCGATCTCGCGCCGCTTGAAGAGCACGTTGAGCGGCACGACCGCCGCCCCCGCCTTGAGAATGGCGAAGTAGGCGATGGGAAAGAGCGGCAGGTTGGGGCAGCTCAGCGCCACCTTGTCCCCGGGCTCGACGCCGCGGTCCCGCAGGGCGGCGGCGAGCCGGCGGGCGGCGCCGTCGATCTCGGCGTAGGTGACGTGGCGGTCGCCGAAGACGAACGCCGCCTTGTCGGGCAGACGGCGAGCGCTCTCCTCGAGCAGGATCGACAAGTTCAGCATGCAGTAGGGTTCCTCTGCCCAGCGGGGCCGCGCCGGAAGGGGGCGATGCTATCCCGCGCGGCCGGGAACTTCATCCCGGGCCTCGGCCGGGAACTTCATCCCGATCCTCGGAGTCTATCGATCCGACCCCTCCAACCTTTGCCCGCGACCGGCCATCCACGGCCGTTTCGACCATCGAGGAGATCCGCCCATGCGCCGACCGATGCCGTTCCTGATCGCCCTGCTGCTCCCTCTCGCCCTCGTGCCCGCCGTCAACGCCGCAGAGGCGGAGGAGGATCCGATCTACGTCGTCGAAGGGGAGGTCGAGAAGCCGGTGCGCGTCGGCGGACCGCTCCCCGGCTACCCGGAGCTGCCGAAGGAGGAGCGGATCGAGGGCACGGTGGTCGCCCGGGTGGTGATCGAGAAGGACGGCACGATCGGCGATGCCGAGATCGTCGAGTCGCTGCGCGACGACTTCGACGCGCGGACCCTCGAGGTGCTGCGGCAGTGGACGTTCGAGCCGGCGACCCTCGACGGCGAGCCGGTGCGCGTCTACTACCACCTGACGGTCAATTACGTCCTCGAGCGCGAGCCGCCGGCGGCCGACTGAGCCCGCCGTCGCGCGAGCGGTCGGCGGGCGGAGTTCGACGGGCCGGTGGGCGCCGGGCGCGGCGGGCTCCCGGCCCGCTTGTGAAACTTTTCACAAATTGATCTACTGATCGGGCGCCGGTCGCCGATCGCCTCCCGCCGGGCTGTCTTATACTCCCCGGCTCAGGCAGTCCCCAGGCTCGCGCTGCTCGCGAATGGCTCAGGTCTTCCACAGATCGACCAATACGGTCGCACGCGTCACCCTCTTCGGCGCCGTCTTCTTCCTCGGCGTTCTCGGGTGGGTGTTCGCCACCCTCGACCGCTCGTCGTACGCCACCGGCCAGGGGGTCACCATCCACCAGCCGGTGCCGTTCTCGCACGATCACCACACCGCCGCGCTCGGCATCGACTGCCGCTACTGCCACACCTCCGTCGAAACCGAGGCGTCGGCGGGGATGCCGCCGACCGCGACCTGCATCAACTGCCACAAGCTGATCTGGAACGACAGCGAGATGCTCGCTCCGGTCCGCGAGAGCTACGCCAGCGGTGAGCCGATCGAGTGGGTGCGCATCCACGACCTCCCCGACTACGTCTACTTCAACCATTCGATCCACCTCGCCAAGGGGATCTCGTGCGCCAGCTGCCACGGCCGCGTCGACGAGATGCCGCTGATCTATCAGGCGAGCTCGCTCCACATGGAGTGGTGCCTCGACTGCCACATGAACCCGGAGCAGTACGTGCGGCCGAAGGAGGAGATCTTCAATCTCGCCTGGCAGGCCGACGACCAGCTCGAGCTCGGCGCGAGGCTGGTCGACGAGTACCACGTGCAGCCCGGAATCGACTGCTCCACCTGCCACCGATGACCGTGCACGACGACGATCGCTCGATCCAGCCCGCCGCCGCGGCGCCGGGCGCCCGCAAGGCTCTCGACCTCGGCGCCGTGCGCGACCGGTTGGCGGCCGACGCCGGCCGCAGCTACTGGCGCAGCCTCGAAGAGGTGGCGCAGACCCCCGAGTTCACCGAGATGATCCACCGCGAGTTCCCGCAGCTCGCCAGTGAGTGGCATCGCGACGACGACGGCGACGTCGACGGCGTCAGCCGACGGCGCTTCCTGCAGCTGATGAGCGCCTCCGTCGCCTTCGGCGGCCTGACCGCCTGCACGCGCCAGCCGCTCGAGAAGATCGTCCCCTACGTCGACCAGCCGGAGCAGATCGTTCCCGGCCGACCGCTCTACTTCGCCACCGCCATGGAGCTCGACGGCTGGGCGGTGCCGCTGCTGGCCGAGAGCCACATGGGTCGGCCGACCAAGCTCGAGGGCAACCCCGAGCACCCGGCGAGCCGCGGCGCGAGCGACCTGTTTGCACAGGCGTCGGTGCTCGACCTCTACGATCCCGACCGGATGCAGACCGTCTCCGAGCTCGGCCGCATCCGCACCTGGCAGGCGTTCGCCGACCGCGTCGCCGAGCAGATGGCGGCGCTCGAGGCGGGCGGCGGCCCGCAGCTGCGGATCCTCACCGGTCCGGTGTCGTCGCCGACGGTGCGCCGGTTGATCGAGGAGATCGTCGGCCGGCTCGGTGGACAGGCGCGCTGGCACCAGTACTCGCCGCTGCGGGGATCGGCGGCGGTGCGGGCGGCGCGCACTGCGTTCGGGCGCGAGGTGCGGCTGCGCTACGACTTCGCGAAGGCGGATCGCGTCGTCGCCCTCGACGCCGATTTCCTGACCCAGGGTCCCGACGCCATCCCCTCGGCGCGGGCGTTCGCCACGCGTCGTCGGGCGCGGGCCGGGAAGACCGATCTCAATCGCTTCTACGCCTTCGAGTCGACACCGACACCGACCGGCAGCCAGGCCGATCACCGGGTGCCGATGTCGAGCGGCGAGCTCGCCCGCTTCGCCGCCGACCTCCATGCCGCGATCAGCGGCGGCCGCGCTTCCGATCCGCGAGTGGTCGCGCTCGCCGCCGACCTCGCCGCCCACCGCGGTCGCAGTGTCGTCGTCGCCGGCGAACAGGCGGGGGAAGAGGTGCACCTGCTCGCGCACGCCCTCAACGGCATGCTGGGCAACTTCGGATCGACGGTGTCGGTGATGGCGGCCGAGGAGGGGGAGGTGATCGACGGCACGGGATCGATCGCCGAGCTGGTCGAGGCGATGAACGGCGGCGAGGTCGGCATGCTGCTGGTGATCGACGGCAATCCGGTCTACGACGCCCCCGCCGATCTCGACTTCGCGGCCGCCCTGCAGCGGGTGCCCGAGGCGATCTATCTCGGCCTCGCCGACAACGAGACCGCGCAGTACTGCCACTGGAACCTGCCGCTCGCCCACTACCTCGAGAGCTGGGCCGACGGCCGCAGCGCCGACGGCCTCTACACCCTCACCCAGCCGCTGATCGAGCCGCTCTACGGCGGTCGCACCGCGGCCGAGGCATTGGCGTTGTTCACCGACCGCGCCGGGGCCGACGGCCGCGAGCTGGTGCGGGAGACCTTCGACGCTCTGGTCGGCGGCGGCGATGCCGGCTGGCGGCGGGCGCTCCACGACGGCTTCGTCGCGGCGAGCGCGCCGGCGCCGATCACGGCCGCCGTCGACGCCGGCGCCGCGGGGTCGGCGATCCGCCGCATCCGTTCCGCCGAGCCGGCCGAGCTCGAGATCGCCTTCCGCCCCGACCCCACCCTCCTCGACGGCCGCTTCGCCAACAACGGCTGGCTGCAGGAGTGTCCGAAGCCGTTCACCAAGCTGACCTGGGACAACGCGCTGCTGATCGCCCCGGCGCTCGCCCAGCGGCTCGGGGTGTCGACCGAGCAGCTGATCGAGGTGACGGTCGGCGAACGGTCGCTGACCGTGCCCGCGTGGGTTCATCCCGGCCAGGCGGAGGGGACGGTGACCCTCCATCTCGGCTACGGCCGCAGCCGCACCGGGCGGGTCGGCACCGGCACCGGTTTCGACGCCTACCGGCTGCGCACCGGCGAGCACTTCTGGCACGCACCGGTCTCGCTGCGACCGGTCGCCGGCAGCTATCCGCTCGCCAGCACGCAGCTGCACGACAACATCGAGAGCGACCCTTTCCAGGGGACCAACCTCGAGGGGCGCGCGGCCGCCGACCGCCATCTGATCCGCGAGGCGACCGTCGACCACTTCGAGCGCGAGCCCGACTTCCCCCACCACGTGGGGCACGGCATCGACGAGAGCCTCAGCCTGATGCCGGGTTTCGACTACTCCGACGGCGCGGCGTGGGGGATGTCGGTCGACCTCGCCACCTGCACCGGCTGCAACGCCTGCGTCATCGCCTGCCAGTCGGAGAACAACATCCCGGTCGTCGGCAAGGACGAGGTGGCGATGGGGCGCGAGATGCACTGGATGCGCATCGACCGCTACTACCAGGGTGAGCTCGACGATCCGGCCCTCCACCAGCAGCCGGTGATGTGCATGCACTGCGAGCAGGCGCCGTGCGAGGTGGTCTGCCCGGTCGCCGCCACCGTCCACAGCGACGAGGGGCTCAACGACATGGTGTACAACCGCTGCGTCGGCACCCGGTACTGCGCCAACAACTGCCCCTACAAGGTGCGCCGCTTCAACTTCTTCAAGTACGCCGACACCGAGACCCCGTCGTTGAAGCTGATGCGCAACCCGGACGTCACCGTCCGCACCCGCGGGGTGATGGAGAAGTGCAGCTACTGCGTGCAGCGGATCTCGAAGGCGGGGATCGAGGCGCGCAAGGAGAACCGGCGGGTGCGCGACGGCGAGGTCGTCACCGCCTGCCAGCAGGCGTGTCCGTCGGAGGCGATCGTCTTCGGCGACATCAACGATCCCGACTCTGCGGTCGCCGCGGTGAAAGCCGAGCCGCACAGCTACGGCATCCTCACCGAGCTCGGCACCCGGCCGCGCACCACGTACGTCGCCCGGGTGACGAACCCCAACCCCGACTGGCCCGGCGCTCCCGCCGCCGGCGGCAGCCACGACGGAGCCGCGCATGGCTGACGTGAATCCCGAGAGCCGGATGGGGAAGCCGCCGGTCGTCGCTCCGGGCCACACGCCGGCGACCGTCACCGACCACATCAGCGAGATCGTCCTGCGCAAAACGCCGCGCTGGTGGTGGGCGGCGTTCGGCGCCTCCTTCCTGCTGATGCAGCTGCTGCTGCTCGGCCTGACGGTGCTGGTCTTCAAGGGGGTCGGCATCTGGGGCGTCAACAACCCGGTCGGCTGGGGCTTCGCGATCATCAACTTCGTCTGGTGGATCGGCATCGGTCACGCCGGCACCCTGATCTCCGCCATCCTGCTGCTGCTGCGCCAGGAGTGGCGGACCTCGATCAACCGTTTCGCGGAGGCGATGACGCTGTTCGCGGTCGCCTGCGCCGGTGTCTTCCCGCTGATCCACGTCGGCCGGCCGTGGCTCGCCTACTGGCTGCTCCCCTACCCCAACACCATGGCGCTGTGGCCAAACTTCCGCAGCCCGCTGATCTGGGACGTCTTCGCGGTCTCGACCTACGCCACGGTGTCGGCGCTCTTCTGGTACGTCGGCCTGATCCCCGACATGGCGACGCTGCGCGACCGGTCGCGGCGCAAGTGGAAGAAGATCGTCTACGGCTTCGCCTCGATGGGGTGGCGCGGCCACGCCGCCCACTGGCACAACTACGAGGTCGCCTACCTGCTGCTCGCCGGGCTGGCGACGCCGCTGGTGGTGTCGGTCCACACCGTGGTGTCGTTCGACTTCGCCGTCGGCCAGATCCCCGGCTGGCACGCCACCATCTTCCCCCCCTACTTCGTCGCCGGCGCCGTCTTCGCCGGTTTCGCGATGGTCCTCACCCTGGCGGTGCCGCTGCGCGAGGTGTTCGGCCTCAAGGACTTCATCACCCAGCGCCACATCGAGAACATGGCCAAGGTGATGCTCACCACCGGCCTGATCGTCGCCTACGGCTACCTGGTCGAGATCTTCATGGCCTTCTACAGCGGCAACCAGTACGAGGAGTTCATGATCCTCAACCGCATCCAGGGGCCGTTCAAGATCTACTGGTGGGCGCTGCTGCTGTGCAACGTCCTGGCGCCCCAGGCGATCTGGTTCCGGCGGGTGCGGCGGTCGGCGTGGCTGACCTTCATCGTCGCCCTCTTCGTCAACGTCGGCATGTGGCTCGAACGCTTCGTCATCGTCGTCACCAGCCTGTCGCGCGATTTCCTGCCGTCGTCGTGGGGCACCTATTCCGGCACCCGCTGGGACTGGGCGATCTACGTCGGCACCATCGGCCTCTTCCTCTCGCTGCTCTTCCTCTTCGTCCGCTTCCTGCCGATGATCTCGATCTTCGAGATGCGCACCATCCTGCCGGAGGCGAAGCGCGCACACGGCAAGTCGGCGTCGGAGGCCGAGACATGAGGCGCTTCGAGACCGCCGACGGTAAGCGCCTCTACGGGCTGATGGCCGAGTACGACACGCCGGAGAAGCTGATCGCCGCCTGCCACGCGGCGCGCGACGCCGGCTTCACCCGGCTCGGCGCCTACACCCCCTACCCGATCGAGGAGGTGTGGGAGGCGATCGGCCACCACAAGTCGAAGCTGCCGATGATCGTGCTCGCCGGCGGCCTGACCGGCGCCGTCGCCGGCTTCGGCCTGCAGTACTGGAGCTCGGCGATCGCCTATCCGATGAACATCGGCGGCCGGCCGTTCGCCTCCTGGATCGCCTTCATCGTCCCCGCCTTCGAGACGACCATCCTGTTCGCGGCGTTCGCCGCCGTGCTCGGCATGTTCGCCCTCAACGGGCTGCCGCAGCCCTACCATCCGGCGTTCAACGTCGAGCGCTTCGCCGAGGCGTCGCGCGACCGCTACTTCCTGATGATCACCACCAAGGATCGCAACTTCGATCCGCAGCGCGCGCGCGAGGTGCTCGACGCCTCCGGCGCCGTCGAGGTCAACGAAGTTGAGGACTGAGCGCACAGCGTGGAGGCGCCGGGCGACCGTCGCGGCCCTCGCGATCGCGATGCTGGCGAGCGTCGGCTGCCGGCAGGACATGCACGACCAGCCGAAGCTCGAGGCGTACGAGGTCAGCGACTTCTTCGCCGACGGCCAGGCGTCCCGGCAGCCGGTCGAGGGGGCGATCGCGCGCGGCTGGCTGCGCGCCGACGACCACCTCTACCGCGGCGTCGGCGCCGACGGCGCCTTCGCGCGCACGCTGCCGGTCGAGGTCGACCGGGCGCTGCTCGAGCGCGGCCGCGAGCGCTACGACATTTTCTGCTCCCCCTGTCACGGGCGCACCGGCGACGGGCGCGGCATGATCGTCCAGCGCGGCTTCCAGCAGCCGACCTCGTTCCACGACGAGCGGCTGCGGGCGATGCCGGTCGGCTACTTCTTCGACGTCCAGACCAACGGCTTCGGCCAGATGTCGAGCTACGCCGCCCAGGTGCCGGTCGACGACCGCTGGGCGATCGCCGCCTGGATCCAGACGCTGCAGCTGAGCCGCAACGTTCCGCTCGATCGGCTCTCCGGCGACGAGCGGGCGGCGGTGAGGTCGTCCCAATGAGCCAGCCGTTCGCGCCTCCGGAAGAGCTCGCCGCCCTCGAGCGCAAGGCGTGGCTGGTGGGAGCGGTCGCCGGCGCGGCGACCGTCGCCGGCCTCTTCCTCGACCGCACGCAGTTCTTCCGCTCCTACCTGGTCGCCTGGGTGTACTGGCTGAGCATCGCGGTCGGCTGCTACGCCGTCGCGCTGCTCCACCAGATGACGCGCGGCGCCTGGGGTCTGATGATCCGGCGCCCGCTCGGCGCCGCCACCCGCATCCTCCCCTGGGTCGGGCTCGCCTTCGTGCCGATCGTGCTCGGGCTGCCGGAGATCTACAGCTGGGCCGGCCCCGACGCGCTCGACGACCCGCTGATCGCCCACAAGTCGTGGTGGCTCAACGCCCCCGCCTTCACCCTTCGCGGCATCGCCTACTTCGCGATCTGGATCGTCCCCGCCTGGTGGCTCAACCGCCTGTCGCGCCGTCAGGACGAGATCGCCAGCGACCAGCTGTTCCGCCGCATGCAGATGGTGGCCGCGCCCGCTCTGGTGCTCTACGTGATCACCGCCAGCGCCGCCGCCGTCGACTGGCTGATGTCTCTCGACCCGCACTGGTACTCGAGCCTCTACGGCGTCATGTTCGTCGTCGGGCAGGGGGTGTCGGCCCTCGCCTTCGTGATCCTCGTCGCCCTCTACCTGTCGCGGCGCGAGCCGCTCGCCGACCAGCTGAAACCACGGCACTTCCACGACTACGGCAAGCTGCTCCTCGCCTTCGTGATGCTGTGGACCTACATGCAGCTGTCGCAGCTGATCATCATCTGGTCGGGGAACCTGCCGGAGGAGGTCACCTTCTACCTCAACCGCACCGAGGGGGGTTGGAAGTGGATCTCGGCGGCGCTCGTCATCGGCCACTTCGCCCTGCCGTTCGTGCTGCTGTTGTCGCGCGACCTCAAGCGGGACGCCGGCAGGCTCGGCCGCGTCGCGGTGCTGCTGCTCGCCATGCGCTGGTTCGACCTCTACTGGTTCGCCGCGCCGGCGTGGGGGCACGGCGAGGGCGCGCACGGCCTCCATCTGCACTGGCTCGATCTGACCAGCGTGCTCGGCCTCGGCGGCGTCTTCCTGGCGCTCTACTTCCGCGAGCTGGCGAAGCGGCCGCTGCTGCCGGTGTTCGAACCGTTCCTCAAGGAGGCGCTCGAAGAGTGAGCGACGCCCGCCCCGACCCCGGCCGCCCCGAGAGCGGCCATCCGTCACCGCCGCTCGACAGCGAGCTGTCGATCAAGGCGATCGCCGGCTTCGCCGTCGGCCTGGTGGTGGTGACGGTGGTGAGCTCGGCCGCCTTGTGGTTCGGCTCCAAGCTGCTGCGCGACCTGGAGGTGCGCAAGGACCCGCCGCCCCCGGTGCTGCCGGCGGCGTCGGAGCCCTACCTGCCGCCCGCGCCGCGATTGCAGACCGATCCGATCGGCGAGCTCGAAGCGCTGCGCGCCGAAGAGGACGCTCTGCTCGGCTCCTACGGGTGGGTCGACCGCGATGCCGGCATCGCCCGCATCCCGATCGAGCGGGCGATCGAACTGAGAGTCGAGGATGCCGCCCGCGACGACCGGCCGACCGCCGGACCCGAAGCGGAGACCGAGCTCGCACCGGCCGGCGGGGCGGCAGAGCCCGAAGGAGGTTCGCCTTGAGGAACCGTCGTTGGTGGATGCTGCTCGCCGCCGTCGCCCTCGCCCAACCGGCGGCGGCGCAGGTGGCCGACAACGTCCTGCCGCCGGCGCTCGAGGGCGTCGCCTTCGACCAGCGGCTCGGCGCCGAACTGCCGCTCGACGCCGTCTTCGCGGACGCGCGCGGCGAACCGGTCCGCCTCGGCGATCTGCTCGGCGAGCGGCCGGCGATCGTGGCGCTCGTCTATTACGAGTGCCCGATGCTGTGCAACCTGGTGCTCAACGGCCTGGTGGCGTCGCTGCGCGCCGTCGACTTCGATCCCGGCCGCGACTTCGACGTCATCGCCGTCTCTTTCGACCCCGAGGAGCGCCCCGAGCTGGCGGCCGCCAAGCGGAGCAACTACGTCGAGAGCTACGGCCGGCCGGGCACCGGCAGGGGGTGGCACTTCCTCACCGGCGGGCCGCGGTCGATCGCCCGCCTCACCGAGGCGGTCGGCTTCCACTACCGCCGCGACGAGGCGTCGGGCGAGTTCGCCCATTCCGCCGGCATCGTGCTCGCCACTCCGGACGGCAGGGTCGCCCGCTACTTCTATGGCGTCGAGTACCCGCCGCGCGACCTGCGCCTCGGCCTCGTCGAGGCGTCGGAGGCGCGCATCGGCTCGCTCGTCGACCAGGTGCTCCTCTACTGCTTCCACTACGACGCGGTCGCCGGGCGCTACACCTTCGCGACGCTGACGGCGGTGCGGATCGGCGGTGTGCTCACCGTGCTCGGACTGGCGGTGCTGCTGACGGTGATGTTCCGGCGCGAGCGGGCACGGACGCCGGCCGCCCTGGCGGGGGAGGCGCGATGAAGCTCGGCTTCCCGCTCTTCCCCGACAGCGCCTCGACGCTGGCGCCCCAGGTCGACGCGATCTATTTCTTCGGCCTGCTGGTCGCCGCCGTCTTCTCGCTGCTGATCGCGGTCGCCATCTTCTACCTCGCCGTCAAGTACCGGCGGACGCCGGACAACCTGGTCGGCAAACGGGAGCGCGCCGGCCTGCTGCTCGAGATCACCTGGTCGGTGATCCCGTTCGGCATCATGCTGGTGATGTTCGGCTGGGGGACGAAGGTCTTCTTCACCGCCGTGCGACCGCCGGCCGACGCCGCCGAGTACTACGTCACCGGCAAGCAGTGGATGTGGAAGTTCCAGCATCCCGAGGGGCGTCGTGAGATCAACACGCTCCACGTCCCCGTCGGCCGGCCGATCAAGCTGATCATGACCTCGGAGGACGTCATCCACTCGTTCTTCGTGCCCGCCTTCCGCGCCAAGCAGGACGTCCTCCCCGGCCGCTACACCCAGTTCTGGTTCGAAGCGACCGAGCCGGGCACCTACGAGCTCTACTGCGCCGAGTACTGCGGCGCCGAGCACTCGCTGAT
>JBPEXA010000272.1:0-2763 GCA_052032135.1 Thermoanaerobaculia bacterium
TCGGGCTGCGACAGCTCCCCGACGTTGCGGCCGTTGAGCACGTACGTCCCGTCGGTCGGACGATCGAGGCAGCCGAGGATGTTGAGCAACGTCGACTTGCCGGAGCCCGAAGCGCCCATGATCGCGACGTGCTCGCCCTCGGCGATCGTCTCGCTGATGCCGCGCAGGGCGTGGACCGGCTGCGAGCCGACCATGAAGGTGCGGGTGACGCCGTCGAGATCGATCATCGGTCCTCGACGACCACCGCCTCGGCTCCGGCCCGGACCTCCGCGCGGTCGAGCGACGAGACGATGGCGTCGCCCTCGGCGAGGCCGGCTCGCACCTCGGTGTAGTCCCAGTTCTTGAGGCCGGGCTCGATCGCCTCTTCGGTCAGCACGCCGTCGACGACGGTCAGCACCCGGTTGCCCTCCATCAGCGCCGCTGTCGGGATGCGCAGGGCGTCGTCGCGGACCTCGAGGATGACCTCGACGTCGGCCGAGGTCCCCGGCAGCATCTCGGCGGCGGTGGTCGGGTCCGCGAGCTCGACCTCGATCTCGACGGTGCGGTTCTGCTGCTGCAGGTCGAGCACGTACGGCGCGACCCGCGTCACCGTGCCGTCGAAGGTGCGATCGCGGAACGAGTCGACCGTCGCCCGCACCGGGAGCCCGGGGCGGACCCGCCGCGAATCGACCTCGTCCATCGGGGCGCTGATGTAGATCGACGACGGATCGAGGACGTCGATCACCGCCGGCACCGGCATCGCCGGCGGTGACGGCGTCGTCCACTCGCCGACCTCGATCGACACCTCGGCGACCACGCCGCCGAACGGTGCCCGCACCGTGTACTTGTCGAGCTCGGTCTGAGCGACCCGCACCGCGGCTCGAGCCCTCGACTCGGTCGCCCGGGCGGCGGCGCAGGCGGCGTCGGCGGCGCGGCGGGCGCTCTCGAAGCCGTCGAGCGCGTCGGGCGAGAGCAGATCGTCGGCCGCCAGCGCCCGCGCGCGATCGAGCTCGCGTCCGGCGCGCTCGGCGGTGATGCAGGCCCGCTCTCGCTCGGCGCCGGCCGCCTGCACGTCGCGCTGCGACAGCTCGAGTCGAGCGCGCTGAGCGCTGTCGTCGAGCCGCAGCACCACGGCTCCCTGTTCGACACGCTCGCCTTCGCGGTGGGGGATCTCGACCACCTGGCCACCGACTTCGGGCGAGAGCTTGGCCCGCCGACGAGTGAGGACGGTGCCGGCGCGGGAGTTGGTCACCGTCGATTCGACGCGCCCGCGATCCGCCTCGACGACCGTCACCTCGACCGGGTCCGGTTTCAGCACCGTCTGTTTGAGGACGACGACGATCGCCACCACGGCGACGGCGACGAGCGCGCGCACCACCCACTTGTTCACCGCGGCCCCCTCATGGGTCGGCACTCTACCGTGGAATAGGCGGCCCACCGGGCGAGTTCCCGAAACCATGAGGTGGCTCAGCGAGCAGGCTTGCCGGCTCGGAATCGTCGCGCCGATGGCGATCGCGGCACCCCTCTTCGGCGCCTCGATCGACGATCACTGCCTGGAGCGCGTCCTCGAGCTGCAGCGGGCGTCGGCAGGACGGCACGACTTCGAATCGGACCTCTTCTTCTGGCTCCCCGGCGGGCCGCCACCGACGCTCGAGTCGATCGTTTCGAATCTCGAGGACGAGGTCGGTCGCGAGGCGGCCGAGCGCTTCACCCACCTCAACGCGTGCTGGGAGCTGTGGCGCCACGTCGAGCGTCGACCGCTGTCCTCGGACGAGGCGGACCTTCTGCGCGAGGGCCTCGTCGAGACGGTGGCCGCGGCGGGCTTCGATCGCTGGCCCTACAGCGCACCGTGGTGGGAGTTGCAGAAGATGGTCGACGACGAAGCCTTCGTCGCCGGGCGTCTGCACCACGCGTTGGCGGAGGGGCTCGCCGAGGCCGATCGCACCGGCAGGACGACGTTCGAGTGGTTGGAGGGGACGGTCGGTTTCTGGAGACTGGAGCAGGTCCTCTATCGCAGCTTCGTCGAGCTGCGGGGTGAGTCTGCACGCCTGTTGCTCTGGCTGGCCGACCGGACCATCGCCCCCCAGCTGAGGCTCGCCCTCTACGAACGGGCGCACGCCCTCGCCGAGACGGACGTCCCGTCGCGGGATCTCCTCGACCCGTTGCTGCGCTTGCGACTGTGGACGTTGGCCGAGCTCGGTCTCGATGTCGAGCTGATCGATCTCTTCGAGCGTCTCGAGCCCGAGCAGGTGGAGCGGGTGACGGCGCCGGTGATCGACGTTCCCGAGCATCCCTTCGCGAGCATGGACTCGGAGCACAACCACGACGGGTTGACGCGAGACGTCCTGCTGAGCGTCGCCGCCGCCTACCTGACGCTCGGAGAGCCGGCGGCCGCCGCGCGGCTGGTGCCCGCCGGGCTCCCCGGTTCGGCTGACGGCTGCCCTCCCAGGGAGGCCGCCTGTGAGGGGTGGATCTGGATCGAGCATGCGGTCAACGGGCCCCGCTGCGACGCGTTCGAGCACTTCGTGGACGGCACGCTGGAAGCGTTGGAGTCGATCACCTGGCGTCGTGCCGTCGCCGGCCTGGCCGATCGCGACGGCTACCCGGAGGTGGGCGCGTTCCTGAACCGCCGGACGGAGAAGGCGGTCGACCGTTGGGTCGTCCGCCTGCCCGCCTACCGGTGGTCCACCCATGCCGCCTACGATCCCGGCGCCAGAGCTCGCGTCCGCGAGATCGAGGGAGCGCTGCGGGCGGAATGGGGGACCGACGACGCCGTCGCCGGGG
>JBPEXA010000273.1:0-3300 GCA_052032135.1 Thermoanaerobaculia bacterium
ATCGCGGTGCGGTCGTAGAGGAAGTCGGTGTAGAAGACCAGCGACCCCTCGATGCCGACGACCGCGATCTGGTCGTCCGGCCCCAGACGGGCGACCGCCTGCTCGAGCGCCTCGAACGCCCGCCTGCGATTGCTCTGACTGAGGCGGGTGTGGTCGATGAGCACCACGACGTGGGCCTGGTTCGCCGGGTCGGCCTGCGCCTCCTCGAGGGTGACGAAGGTCGACGCCTCCGCCGGTGCGGTGAGGTCGATCGCCTCCCGGGCCACGCCGCCCGCCTCGGCGTAGAAGTTGGAGATCTCGGTCGGCCGGCCGTCGACCTCGAGCACGAAGTCCTCGCGCGACAGCCCGGCGACCGGCTTCCCCGAACGGTCGGTCACGAAGACGTCGACGTCGATGACGCGGACGTCGACGACGTCCGAGAATCGGGTCGTCTCGGCCTCGTCGGGCGCCGGATCGACCTGCGCGGCGAGGGGGAGGGCGACGAGGGAGAGGAGAATGCGGAGAGTGCGGTTCATGTTCCCTCCAGAGACGGTGTCGGGATCGCTGGGTATAGTAACCGCACCGTCTCGCCGGGAATTCGCCCGCGACACCCGCCACGGGAGCTCGACGATGGATCGACAGACGCAGTCCGCACCGCCGACCGCCCTGCTGCTGGCAGCGGCGCTCGCCGCCGGGCCCGCGCTCGCCCAGACCGGCCTGCTGCGCGGCACCGTCGTCGACGCCGACGACGAGCCGATCGCGGGGGTGCGCATCACCGTCACCTCCGAGGAGCTGAGCTCCTACGACAAGAGCCTCGAGACCAACAAGCGCGGCGAGTTCCGGCTCCGCTTCCAGCCCAACCAGGTGCAGTACCAGTTCGTGCTGCTGTTCGAAAAGCCCGGCTACCAGGCGTTCACCCAGCCGATCTCGCCTTCGCTCACGCAGGACATGCGAGAGCGGTTCGTGATGGAGGCGGCGGAGACCCGGGCGGTCGAGAGCCACGGCGAGCTGTCGTCGGTGGTCACTGGCGGCGACAACGAGGCGATCGCGGCCTTCAACGCCGGGCTGACCGCCCAGAAGGCCGGCGACCTCGGTGAGGCGGAGGCGCGGTTCCGCGAGGCGGGGAGCCGGGACGCGGCGTTCGCACCGGCCCAGGTCGGGCTCGCCCAGGTGCTGGTCGACACCGGCCGTCACGAGGAGGCGATCGAGGTCGCCGCACGAGCGATCGAGCTCGGCGCCAGCCCGGTCGAGCCGTTGCGGGTCCAGCAACAAGCGCTGCGCGCCCTCGGGCGCGACGCCGAGGCCGATGCGGTCGCCACCGAGATGGAGGCGGCGGGCGACGCCGTCGCCGCCGCACGGGTGCTCTACAACGAGGGTGGAGAGGCGTTCCAGGCGGACGATCGCGTCGAGGCGCTGGCGCGCTTCCAGCGCGCGGCGCAGCTCGATCCGACGCTGAAAGAGGCTCATCACGCGGTGGCGACCTTGTTGCTCGCCGACGGCGATTTCGCCGGCGCGGCGACGGCGGCGGAGAAGGCGCTCGCCCTCGGCTCGGACGACGTCCGCACCCTGCGGGTGCTCTACGACGCCTACCAGGCGCTCGGACGGAGCGACGAGCTGCTCGAGATCGCGCCGCGGCTGGCGGCGGTCGATCCCGAGTTCGGCGGCGCCAAGCTCGTCGAACAGGCGGCGGAGCTGTGGAACGGCGGCGAGGGGGCGCGCGCGGTGACGCTGGCGAAGATGGCGCTGGCGATCGACGGCACCCTGGCCAAGGCGTACTACTTCATCGGTCTCGACCACGCGTCACGGAGCGAGAACGACGCGGCGAAGGCGGCGCTCGGGAGGTTCATCGAGCTGGCGCCGGACGATCCCGAGGTGGCGACCGCGCAGGCGATGCTCGACTACATCGAGTAGCGCTCAGTGCCCGCCGGCGGGGGTGGTGGCGGTCTGGACGAAGCCGGTGACCACCGAGGTCGAGCCGCCGAAGAGATCCCGCACCGCGACGGCGACCTTCTTGCGGCCGGGGCTGATCAGCAGCCGGTGGCGGTGGAGGAGCGCTTCGCGTCGCGCCGCCTCGACGTGCTCCTCGTCGAGGCGCAGTCCGAGCGGAGCGCGATCGATCTGGGAGGTCTCGCCACCTTCGCCGACGACCCCGAAGTAGAGCTCGAGGCGCGCTTCGTGCAGTCCTTCGGCGGTTGGCAGCAGGCCGATCGCCGCCACCGGGACCCGGATCTCGACCGGCAGCACGAAGTTCCCCTCGTCGCCGTGCGGCTCCGGGTCGCCCCATGTCACCTCGAGGCCGAGGTCGTTGCTCTGATGGGCGTAGAGCAGCGCGGAACGGACGCTCTCCCGCATTCGCTCGTCGCCGTCCTTGCCGCGATAGCCGCCACGATGCCGTAGGGTCACCCCCGGCCGTCGCTCCCGCAGGCGGACCTCGAGCCGGTGGTAGCGCTGCGTGTCGACGGCGGCGATCCCGAGCGAGTAGAAGGACCGCAGATCGACGATCACCTCGCGCAGCGCCGCCAGGGTGTCGTTGCGATTCAGCAGCGCGCGGCCGCCGGTCGCCGCCGCCTTCAGTCGCAGCGGCGCCTGGTGGTTCTCCGGCACCACCGAGTCGAGGGTGCGGCGCAGCTGCGGGTCGAGGAAGCCGCCGTGCTCGGCGGCACCGAACTGGAAACCGCGCAGACCGCCGGCGTCGAGGGTGTGGAGGACCACCCGGTGGGCGTTCGCGGCGCGCGTCAGGCGCTCGAACTGCCGCGTGGTGTCGTGGCGGGGGATCTCGGCGTAGGGGGTGGTGACGTCGAAGCGCGAAGCGACCGCCTGGAACATCTCCTCGCCGGCGAGCATCGGGATGCCGCTCGAGACGTGCAGCAGCGCCTTGCGCCCGGGGAGACCGCCGAGGGTGTCGATCAGGCGTTCGAGCGCCTCGACCGTGAAGCCGACCGCGCTCATCTGCTCCTCGGCGTACTGGCGGGCGGTCATCATCGCCGCCGAGGCGGAACGGCTGCGGTCGATGCGGGTCAGCGCGTCCATCTGCCGGCGCCGCCGGACCTCGGCGAACCCGGTGTCGTCCTTGATCTCGACGAGCGCCTCGAGCAGATCACCGAGCTCGTCGGTGAACGGCACCCGCACCTCGAGGGAGCGGTTGTAGGTGACCAGCATCGCGCGGTCTCCCGGTCGCAGCGCCCGACCGAGGAACTCGTGGATCTGCGGCAGCACCCGATTGCGCTCCAGCGGGTCGAGGTTGTAGTTGTCGAGGTAGACGATCAGCCACAGCCGGTGCTCTTCGGCGATCGCCAGAGGATCGGGCTCGGGCGTCTCCGC
>JBPEXA010000274.1:0-1722 GCA_052032135.1 Thermoanaerobaculia bacterium
TCGAGCTCGGCGACCGCGAGATCACCGAAGCCGCCCCTCTCCGGGGAGGGGAACGACCCCACCTCGACGCCGGTCGCCGCGTCCAGGACGTAGAGCGACGGGAAGGCATCGCCGTCGTAGCCGTAGAGCAGCTCGAGCGCGCCGTCGCGGTCGAGGTCGAAGGGGCGCACGGCCCGCAGGCGGCGGTTTGGCGGTGTTTCGACCTCCCACAGCAGCGTCTGCGTCACGGCGCTGTACACCTGGATGCCGTTGATCCTGCCGGCGATGATCTCCTCGATGCCGTCGCCGTCGATGTCGGCCAGCCGGACATGCTGGCCGAAACCGTTCGGGTTGGGGGACACCCACTCGATCGACCCGTCCCGCCCGTCGAGCACCCAGCTGTCGAACCGGTCGTCGGCGACGACGATCTCAGGGACCGGATCGCCGTCGACCTCGCCGACCGCCAGGTCCCAGCAGCCGAAGTCGGGATAGCGGATCGCGGGGCCGACACCGCCCCACTCCTGGACGTAGGTCGAATGGCCGTTGCAGAACACCAGCTCCAGCCGGCGATCGGCGTCGACGTCGGCGACCGCGAGCCCGCGGATCTCGCCGGCCGGCAGCGCGATCTCACGCTCCAGGCGGCGCGTTCGGCCGTCGTAGACCTGGAGCCGCGAGTCGACCGCCACCAGGATCTCCAGGAAGGGGTCGGCGTCGACCTGCGCCAGCCGCAGCTCGAGGATCGGCTCGTCGACCGAGGGGGCGCTGACCCACTCCATCCGGTACCTCGGCTCCTCCGATCGTGGATCGCGAGAGAGGACGTACCAGTAGCTGACACCGTCGTACCACTCGGCGCCGGTCACCACCTCGACGGTGCCGTCGCGATCGATGTCGGCCGCGAACATCCCCGGCTTGCCGATCTCGAGGCCGTGGACGCTGCGATGCCACTCCTGCCGGATGCGCAAGGGCGCTGCCTGCGCCGGGTCCAGGGCCGTTACGCTCAGCGCCGCGACGGCCAGTGCCGCCACGGTCAGAGCCGCCGCCAGCGGTCTGGCGAGCCCGCGCGGTGCCGGATCGTGCTCGTTGCTCATGAGGGATCTCCTAGCTTACTCCTCTCCTGCCGCGTCGTAGGATGCCGAAATGGCGCACGGCGAGCTCCCCTGCCTCGGCCTGCTGGCGGCGACCCCGGGCATCGTGCGCGGCCTGCTGGCGGAGCTGAGCGCCGAGGACGGGCGATGGAAGCCGGCACCCGACCGCTTCTCGGTCGCCGAGGTGCTGGCCCACCTCGCGCACTCCGAAGGGGACTGCTACCGGATGCGCCTCGACCGCTTCCTGGCGGAGAGCCGTCCGGAGTTCGCGCCCGACGACGCGCAGATGTACCTCGACCTCTATCGCGACGCCGATCCGGAGGTCGAGCTCGAGCGCTTCGAGCGGCGGCGCGCCGAGAACCTGGAGCTTCTGCGCCGCCTGCCGGCGGCGGTCGGCGAGCGCGTCGCGCTGCACCGCGAGGTCGGCGAGATCACCCTCGCCCAGATGCTCCACGAGTGGGCGCTCCACGACCTCGGCCACGTCCGCCAGATCGCCGAGCTGGTCCGCGCCCGCCGCTACCTCGCCGGCGCCGGAGCCCTCGGCGACGAGTACGAGCTGACACCGTAGAGGCGCCGCCGGCGGTCCTCGATCCCGCGACCGACGCCCGGCGGTCGAAGGTCGCCGGGCCGGGCGGTCACCGGAGGGCTGAAGTATGGC
>JBPEXA010000275.1:0-2633 GCA_052032135.1 Thermoanaerobaculia bacterium
TCGCCGCGCGGCGTCGACGACTTCTCCGCCGCGCTCGCCGACCGCACCGCCCTCGACCCGACCCGCGAAGCGCTGGTCTTCATCCACGGCTACAACGTCAGCTTCGAGAACGCCGCCCGCCGCACCGCCCAGATCGCCGCCGACCTCGACTTCGGCGGCGCCGCCGTGATGTTCAGCTGGCCGTCGCAGGCGGACCTCGCCAAGTACCCGGTCGACGAGGCGAACGTCCGATGGACGGTCCCCCACCTCCAGGCGTTCCTCGACCTGGTGGCCGAGCGCTCCGGCGCCGAGCGCATCCACCTCATCGCCCACAGCATGGGCAACCGCGCGCTCACCGAGGTGCTGCTGCGCTACGCCGCGCGGACGGAAGGGGCCCCCGGCGGAGGACCGGCCTTCCACCAGATCGTGCTCGTCGCCCCCGACGTCGACGCCGACGTCTTCCGCGACGACATCGCGCCGCGGATCCGGCCGCTGGCGACCAGAGTCGCCCTCTACGCCTCGTCGCGCGACAACGCCCTCAAGGTCTCGAAGAGCGTGCACGGCTACCCGCGCGCCGGCGACCTCAGCTCCGGTGTCGTGGTCAGCGCCGGCGTGGAGACGATCGACGCCTCCAACGTCGACACCAGCCTGCTCGCCGCCATCGACCTCGGCCACTCCTACTTCGCCGAGCAGCCGACGGTGCTCGACGACCTGCGGATGCTGCTCGCCGGGAGCCCCGCCGAACAGCGAGCCCTCGCGCGGCGCGTCGCCGGCGGCGCAACGTACTGGGAGCTGCTACCGGCGCCGGGTGGCTAGAGGCTGGTCTCCAGACGGGTCTCCGCCGCGGAGAGTGGCCGGCTGCCGTCGACCTGCACCGCGATCGCCGCGAGCGCCTACTCGCTGCTCCGCAGCCAGAGGTTGCGGTCCTGCGCCTGCCGTGTGAGGTAGATGCCGCGTCCGTCCGGGTCCAGCCGGATCTGCCCGGTGAAGGTATCGGGGGCCAACGATGCCAGCTCCTTCACGTCGCCGTCCACGCTGTCCAGGAGGTAGAGGCGCTCGCGATCGCCGAACACGATCCGGCGGTCGTCGTCGAGCCACTGCGGAAAGAGACCGAACTCGGTCAGCCGCCGGAACGATCTCCCCGCCAGGTCGAGCACGGCGATGCCGCCGGGTGCGCTGTCGCTGTGCCTCAGGTGCCCGGCGAGGCGTTCACCTTCGGTCGACCAGGAAAAAGGGACGAAGCGCAGGTCGCCCGGCGGCATCGGCTGCTCCTCGGACGAGGTCGCGACCCCGTCCTCGCCGAGCGTGAAGACACGGCTGGCGGCGCCGACGTCCCAGGCCGCCAGCTTGCTGCTGTCCGGGGACCACACGACGTACGCCAGGTTGTTCGGGTGGGTGGTGACCTGCTGCAGGCCGCTGCCGTCCGGCCGGATCGACCAGATCTCGTACTTGCCGCTGCGATTGGAGTAGAAGCCGATCGACGAGCCGTCCGGCGACCAGGCCGGGATGCGGTCTTTGGCCTCGTCGTCGGTGAGCTGAATGCGATCGGTGCCGTCGGTGCGGATCAGGAACACGTCTTCCTGAGGCTGGATGCTGTGGAAGGCGAGCCACTCACCGTCCGGAGAGGGCGAGACGCCACCGATGGAGTTGGAGCCGCGGGTGACGGGCGCGGGCGGGCCCACCGTGCCGGCCTCGGGATCGAAGGGCAGCCTCTGGATGTTGTTGCTGCTGTTCTCGGCGACGTAGGCGAGGCGGCCTTCGCCGCCGAGGGCGAAGCCGCTGACGCTGGCAACCGGGAGGGTCAGCGGCTCTGCAGCATCCACCATGGCGCCGGTCTCGGCGTCCATCGGCGCCACCCACAAGTTCATGGTCCCACCCCGGTTGCTCAGGAAGTAGAGCCGCCGGCCGTCCGGCGCCCACACCGGGTGCCATTCGACCGTCGGCTCGTCCGTCAACCGCACCGGCTCGCCCCCGGTGCTCGCGATCGCCGAAAGGTCACGACGGCCGTCCTCCATCCACCAGAACGCGATCCATCGCCCGTCGGGCGACCAGGATGGCCGCACCGCGTCGCCGGCGTGGAGCCGCTCGGTCCCGCCACCGGCGACGTCGACGAGCCACAGCTCGCTCGACGCGTAGCGGCTCCCCCAGTCCGAACCGTCCTGGGTCCCCACGGCGATGCGTGTTCCGTCGGGCGACCATGCCGGGTTGTAGCCGAAGTCGGTGAGCCGCCGCACCGACTCACCGGTGGCGCCCATGACGAAGATGCCGCCGCCGTCGCGCTCGGAACGAAAGGCGATCAGTTCGCCGTCCGGCGAGAACGCCGGCTGACTGTCGACGGCGCCGTCATCGGCCGTCAGGTTGATCGCCCGCGCGCCGCCGACCCGCAGCAGGTAGATGTCGGCCTCGCCTCCGGCGTAGGCGACCAGCTTCCCGTCCGGCGACAGTGTCGGATCCTGCTCCAGTCCGGCGTCGTAGGTGAGCTGGGTGACGTGGAAGGTCTGTCCCGCCCCGGCCGGAGGCGCCTCGGCCACCGGCCGCAGGAAGACCGCCCAGACCGCGCCGAGCGCCGCAGCCGCCGCCAGCGCGCCTCCGGAGAGGAGCCGCCAGGAGCGGTGGTCGGCGGCCGCCGGCGTCGGCGGCCGCCGGGTGATCTC
>JBPEXA010000276.1:0-2333 GCA_052032135.1 Thermoanaerobaculia bacterium
TTGGCGACCCCGAGGTCGATCAACTTGATGAGGTCCTGCCCCTCGACGTCGCGGGTCAGCATCAGGTTGTCGGGAGAGACGTCGCGGTGCACGAAGTGGTTGCGATGGAGGTAGTCGAGCGCCTTCAGGCACTGGATCGACACCCGCATCATCTGGCCGACCCGCAACCGCCCCTCGCGCGCCAGCTTGCGGGCGAGGTCCTCGCCGTCGATGAACTCCATGACGATGAACGCCACCCCGTCCTGATCGACGGTGAAATCGAAGATGGTGGCGATGTTGGGGTGGCGGAGGCGCACCGCGGACTTCGCCTCCGCCCAGAACCTCGCCTGGAGCCGCTGATCGGCGTCGAGCTGCGGGCGGATGACCTTGATCACCCGGACCTCGTCGAGGAGCCGGTGGCGCACCTTGTAGAGCGCGCCCATCCCGCCCTCCCGGAGCTTCTCCAGGATCTCGAACTTGCCCTCGATGCGCTGCAGTTCAGGGACAGCCATCGGCGTTCCGTCTCCCCCGACTCATCGACGCGAGTCTCTCAGTCTACCCCACCGACGAGGCCGAAAGCCGCTCGTTGCGGCCCCGTTCGGCCCGTCGCGGCAGGACGCGGTACACTCTGGCCGCATTCCACGTGCGCTGCAGCCTCGGCAATTCGGCCCGGGTTGGGACTTCAAAAGGAGACGTGCTCGATGGGACGACCCGGACCACAGACATTCGCCAAGCGACAGAGAGAGCTCAAGAAGCGCGAGAAGCGCGAGGCCAAGGCCGCCAAGATGGCCCGCCGCAAGGAACTGAAGAAGGCTGGCGTCTCGCTCGCCGACCAGATCGCCGAGCAGCACCCCAACGAGCCGCACCCCGACGAAGCGCTCCACACCGAGCCATAAGGCTCGAGGGGCGTCGACACCGGCCCCCGCCGCGGAACAGCTCGCAGCGGCGCCGGTGACCGCCCACTAGGCTGGCGCGATGGCGACCGTCGCCGCCCGCCGCACCCGACTCGCCGCCGGCATCGTCGCCGTCGCCGGCCTGGCGGCGCAGCCGAGCCTCTCCCAGGGCTCGCAGCACGCGCTGCGCTTCTACGGCACCGGCGGCCCGGGCATGCAGGACCGGGCGGTGTGGCTGGTCGACGACAACGAGCCCGGCGGCGGCGGCAACACGCCGCTCGACGTCGGCGCCGGCAGCTTCACCTTCGAATGGTGGATGCGCGGCGAGCTCGCCGACAATGGCACCTCGAACGCCGGCGGCGACGTCGAGCTGTCGTCGATCGACTGGATCCACGGCAACATCGTCCTCGACCGCGACGTCTGGTGCGGCAGCGAGCGCAAGTACGGTGCGAGCATCGCCGGCGGCTTCGTCCGCTTCGGCGTCGGTCCCGGGGACGCCGGCGGCCAGGGGGTCACCATCGAGGGTGACGTCGTCGTCCTCGACGGCGGCTGGCACCACGTCGCCCTGGTACGGGACGCCGCGGCACAGACGCTGCGCATCTACGTCGACGGCGCGCTCGATTTCGAGAGCCAAGCCGGCTCCTCGACCGCCGACGTCAGCTATCCCGATCCGGGGGTGCCGGTCGATCCCGACTGCGTCGACGGCCAGCGGCTCCCCGACGGCTGGTGGCTGACCCTCGCCGCCGAGAAGCACGATCTCACCTGGCCGTCCTATGCCGGGTATCTCGACGAGCTGCGCTTCTGGAGCCTCGCCCGCGCCGGCGGCGACATCGCCGCCGACCGCGACCGCGTGCTGCCGCCGGGCACCCCGGGGCTGGTCGGCGCCTACCGCTTCGAGGAAGGGAGCGGTACCCTCCTCGCCGACAGCAGCGGCAGCGGGTCGCCGGCCGCGACGCTGACCGCCGGCGAGCCCGGCAACGGCGAATGGGTCGCCTGGGTGGACGACGCCGACAACACCGCGCCGATCGCCCCCCCCTCCGAGCTGATCTTCAGCGACGGCTTCGAGAGCGGCGACACCTCGGCGTGGAGCGCGGCCGTCCCCTGACCCGGCCCGCTCCGGCCGCCGGGTCTGCAGCCGCGTCGCCATAGCGACGGCGACATGTGCCACACCCTCGCTCGCTGGGGGTGATCGCCCCATTGTCGCTGCCGATGCCGCTGGCTACGCTGCCCGACATTCGTGCAGCCAGCAGTCCCCGAGCACCGGAGCGCCCTGCGTGATCGCTGCGCCTTCGGCTCGCCAGCGACATGATCGGCCAGACCGTCTCCCACTACCGGATCCTCGAGCGCCTCGGCGGCGACAGCCTGGGCGTCATCTACGTCGCCGAGGACACCCGGGCGGCGCGGCGGGTGGCGATCCGCTTCCTGTCGGCGATCGAGGACCAGGACCCAGCGCGGCTGCGG
>JBPEXA010000277.1:0-2092 GCA_052032135.1 Thermoanaerobaculia bacterium
AAGCGCGGCGCGGGCCGCCGAGCAGGCGCGCCGGCAGGGTGAGCACCGCGCGCAGCAGCGAGAAGACGCCGTCGACGGCGATGCCGACCAGTCGGAACGGCAGCAGCAGCAGCCAGACCAGCGGATAGAGCACCAGCGCCAGCAGCGCCAGCGGCCAGCAGATGACGAAGAGCAGAAGCCAGAGGATGAAGGCGGCCATCGATCGGTGTCCTCCTATCGCTCTCTACGCAGCGGAGACGGGGATGTTCCGCTGGTGAGCTCGCCCCTCACTCCGCTCCATCGAGCTCGTCGCGGATCTCCTCGTTGTGCTCGCCGAGCGTCGGCGGCGGGAGGCGATAGGTCGGGCCGCTCCGCGACAGGTGGAGCGGATTGCCGATGGCGCGCACCGTGCCGGCCAGCGGATGCTCGAGCTCGACGACCATCCCGCGAGCGCGGATGTGCTCGTCGGCGAGCGTGCGGTCGGGAAAGTGGATCGGGCCCGACGGCACCCCCGCCTCGATGAGGGCGGCGATCCAGTCGTCGGCGTCGCGCTCCGCCAGCCGGGCCTCGATCCGCGGGATCAGCTCGTCGCGGTGGCGGTTGCGCTGGGGGTTGGTGGCGAACCGCTCGTCGTCGCGCACCGCGGCGTCGAGGCCGATCACCCCACAGAAGCGGCGCCAGAGCCGGTCGTTGGCGACCGCCACCAGGAACACCGCGTCCCGCGCCCGCACCGGCTGGTAGGGGGTGATCGACGGATGGAGGTTGCCGATCTTGGCGGGGCGCTCGCCGGTCGCGAGGCAGCTGGCGCCGATGTTGGCGAGCCAGGTGACCTGACTGTCGACCAGCGCGACGTCGATCGCCTGACCACGCCCGCTGCCGCCCGGGCGGTCGCGGTCGTAGAGCGCCGCCAGCACGCCGAGGACCAGGTAGATGCCGGCGCTGATGTCGGCCATCGCGGTCGGGAAGCGGATCGGCGGGTCGTCGGGGCCGCCGGTGAGCGCCATCAGCCCGGCCTCCCCCTGGGCGAGCAGGTCGTAGCCGGGGCGCCCCGCCTTGGGGCCGGTGTGGCCGTAGCCGGAGATCGCCGCGTGCACCAGCCGCGGATTGGCCGCCGCCAACGAGTCGGGATCGAGGCCGAGGCGCTCGAGCGACCGCATCTTCGGGTTGTTGGTGACGAAGACGTCGGAGCGCTCGAGCAGCCGCTGGAGCAGCCGCCGGTCGCCCGCCGCCTTGACGTCGAGCTCGATGCTGCGCTTGTTGCGGTTGACGGCCAGGAAGTAGGCGCTCTCCTCCTCGACGAACGGCGGCCCCCACGCCCGCGACTGGTCGCCGATCTCGGGCCGTTCGACCTTGACGACGTCGGCTCCGAGGTCGCCCAGCAGCATCGCGGCGTAGGGGCCGGCGAGCGCTTCGGTCATCTCGACCACGCGCAGGCCGTCGAGCGATGGAGCGGGTCGCGTCAAGGTGCCGCCTACTCTAGACCGAAGGGGCGCTCCCACCCCCGCGGGTGGGGCGGCGAGCCGCCTCGCGGCGGCTTGCAACGTCGCGGCCGGCTCGCGACACTCGACGTCCGGGCCGCACCGGCCATCCGCCACCCGCCCGCTACAATGACGGCGACCCCGCAGGCTCCCGTGATGCTGACCCGCCCCAACGCCGGGGGACGATCGTCCGACCCGGCGGCGACCGCCGGCGGCGACCCTGTCGCCAGGCGGCTCGAGGTGCTCAAGTGGACGTCGGTCCTCGGCCTGGTGCTCTTCATCGCGCTGCTCGAGTGGGTGGCGTGGCGCTACGCCCCCGAGCTCACCCGCTGGCCCGGGCGACTGCTGCTCGCCGTCGCCGCGGTCGTCGCCCTCGCGCTGCTGGTGGCGGTGGTGACGCGGGCGGTGGCGGCCGCGCAGCGGGCGCTCGAGCGCCGCAACCGCGAGCTGCTCGCCCTCCATCACGCCAGCCTCGACATCTATGGCGAGCTCTCCCTCGACGTCGTGCTGCAGAAGGTCGTCGACCAGACCCGCGAGCTGCTCGGCGCCCGTTACGGCGCCCTCTCGGTGATCGACGAGGACGGCCGCATCGACCAGTTCGTCACCTCGGGGATCGACGATGCCCGCAAGGCGGC
>JBPEXA010000278.1:0-9754 GCA_052032135.1 Thermoanaerobaculia bacterium
CGAGGAGACCGCCGCCGAGGAGGGCGACGACGACGACGCCACCCCCCCACCCACCGCCCGGGCGCCCGGCCCGCCGCCCTCCGATGCCGATCGCACCGCCGAGGTGCTGGTGGTCGGCTCGGGCCCGGGCGGCTACACCGCCGCCTTCCGCGCCGCCGATCTCGGCAAGAAGGTGGTGCTGGTCGAGCGCTACGCCTCGTTGGGCGGTGTCTGCCTCAACGTCGGCTGCATCCCTTCCAAGGCGCTCCTCCACGCCGCGCGGGTGCTCGACGAGGCGGCCGGGTTCGCCGAGCACGGGATCGAGTTCGGCGAGCCGACGATCGACCTCGACAAGCTGCGGCGGTGGAAGGAGTCGGTGGTCGGCCGGCTGACCGCCGGCATCGCCACCATGGCCGAGCGCCGGGGGGTCGAAGTGGTGACCGGCGAGGGGCGGCTGACCGGCCCGCGCACGCTGGAGGTGACCGCCGACGGCGCCGCCACCACCGTCGCCTTCGAGGCGGCGATCCTCGCCACCGGCTCCCGCGTCATCGAGATCCCCGGCATCCCCTACGACGACCCGCGGGTGATCGACTCGACCGGCGCTCTCGAGCTCACCGACGTGCCCGCGAGGCTTCTCATCGTCGGCGGCGGCATCATCGGCCTCGAGATGGCGACCGTCTACGCCGCCCTCGGCTCGAAGGTGACGGTCGTCGAGCTGTTGGACGGGTTGATTCCGGGGTGCGATCGCGATCTCGTCAAGCCGCTCCACCAGCGGCTCGAGGAGCGCTACGGCGTCGAGGTGGTGCTGTCGACCAAGGTCACCGAGGTCAAAGCGCAGAAGAACGGTCTAAAAGCGAGCTTCGAGGGCGACGACGCCCCGAAGCCGACGCTGTTCGACAAGGTGCTGGTGGCGGTGGGGCGCCGTCCCAACGGCGACCGCATCGGCGCGGAGGCGGCCGGCGTCGAGGTCGACGACCGCGGCTTCGTCACCGTCGACCGCCAGATGCGCACCAACGTGCCGCACATCTTCGCCATCGGCGATCTCGTCGGCCAGCCGATGCTCGCCCACAAGGCGAGTCACGAGGGGAAGGTGGCGGCCGAGGTCGCCGCCGGTGGCAAGAGCGCCTTCGACGCCCGCGTCATCCCCTCGGTCGCCTACACCGACCCCGAGGTCGCCTGGGTCGGCCTCACCGAGACCGAGGCCGCCGAGCGCGGCATCGCCGTCGAGCGGGCGAGGTTCCCGTGGTCGGCGAGCGGCCGGGCGCTCGGCGTCGGCCGCGCCGAGGGCGCCACCAAGCTGCTCTTCGACCCCGCCACCGAGCGCATCGTCGGCGCCGGCATCGTCGGCGTCAACGCCGGCGAGCTGATCGCCGAGCTGGCGCTGGCGATCGAGATGGACTGCGTGGCGGCCGACATCGGCCTCACCATCCACCCCCACCCGACGCTCTCCGAGAGCGTCGGCATGGCGGCCGAGGTGTTCGAGGGGACGATCACCGATCTCTACCTCCCCAAGAAGCGGCGCTGATCGGGAGGTCGACGTCCACGACTCGGTCTTCCGCCTCGACGACGCCTGCGACCTGCTCGGTCGTACGCCGGCGCTGCTCGAGGCGCGGCTCGGCGACCTGCCCGAACGCTGGACGGACGCCGACGAGGGACCCGACACCTTCTCCCCGTGGGAGGTGGTCGGCCACCTGATCCACGGCGAGCGCACCGACTGGATGCCGCGGCTCGACCTCATCCTCGACGGGGACTCGAGCGCCGTCTTCGAGCCGTGGGATCGCTTCGCCCACCGCCGGCTGAGCGCCGGCCGATCGATGGCGGAGCTGCTCGCCACCTTCTCCGAGTTGCGGAGGGGCAACCTCGAGCGGCTGCGCGCTCTCGGGCTGACCGACGCCGAGCTCGACCGCGGCGCCCGCCACCCCGAGCTCGGCCCCGTCACCGCACGCCAGCTGCTCGCCACCTGGGTGGTCCACGACCTGTCGCACCTCGCCCAGATCGACCGCGTGCTCGCCCACCGCTATCGCCACGAGGTCGGCCCGTGGCGGCGCTACCTGCGGATCCTCGGCGGCCGCGAGTAGCCGCTCAGGCGATCGACAGGCTGCCGCTGCGCGACCCGTGGCGCAGGCGGCCGAGCAGTCGGTTGAGCGGATTCTGGCGCGACAGGAAGCGCAGCACCGGCGGCTGGCGGACCCCCAGCTTGCCGTGCAGCTTCTTGAGCGGGGTGCTGGTCGGGTCGAGCCCGTAGCCGCGCTCGATCGCCTTGTACGCCTCGCGCCGGTTGCCGGCGATCAATGCCGTCCGCGCCAGATTGATGAAGTTCTCCGGCTCGTAGAAGCTGATCCGGCAGGCGTGGCGGCAGAGGTTGAGGCCCTCTCGGATGCGGCGCTCCCGGTGGGCGATGCCGAAGCCGAGGTAGGAGTAGAAGAGTGACGGCAGCTCGAGCCCGCCGTTGTCGACCTCGGCGACACGGGCGAGACACGCCATCCCGGTGTCCCAGTCTCCCTGGCGGCAGTAGTTGACGCCCCGCTCGGCGAGCTGCTTGAGAGTCCGCGGATTGACCTGCATCGTGCTCCCTACCTGCCCCTGGATTCGAGTCCTACAACAACGTCAGACGGCCATCTTGCGCCGCAACAATACCAATGTGCGGTCGTCGGCGAACGGCTCGCCGGCGGCGAACTCGACCAGCGCCGCCTCGATCTCGCCGGCGAGCTCCTCGAGCGGCAGCTCGCGATGGCCGGCGCAGACCGCGCCCAGCCGCTCGGTGCCGAACTCGTCGCCGTCGGGGTTCGCCGCTTCGGTGATGCCGTCGGTGTAGAGGACCAGCAGGTCGCCGGGAGCGATCTGCACCGTCCGCTCCTCGTAGTCGGCGCTCGGCAGCAGGCCGATCGGCGGACCGGCCGAGGTCAGGTGGTCGATCTCGCCGTCGGGATGGACCAGCAGCCCCGGGTTGTGGCCGGCGTTGACGTAGGTGAGGTCACCCGCCTCCGGCTCGAGCATGGCGATCAGCCCGGTGGCGTACTTGGCGGCCGGGGTGCGCAGCATCAACCGGTTGGAGACCCGGCGGCAGGTCTCCGCCGGGGGGAAGTCGGCCTCGAGCGCGCCGGAGAGCAGCGCCTCGAGCGAGGCGGTCAGCAGCGCCGCCCCGATCCCCTTGCCGGAGACGTCGATCACCACCAGCACCCCACGGCCGTCCTCCTGGCGCAGCACTTCGAAAAAGTCGCCGGAGACCCCCTGCGACGGCTCGGTGCCGCCGTAGAGATCGTACTCATCGAAGTCGGGGAGGTGCTCGGGGAGCAGGCCGAGCTGGATCTGCCGCGCCAGCGCCACCTCGCGCTCGAGGCGCCGGCGCTCCTCCGCCTCGTCGGCGAGCGCGAGGTTGCGCATGCGCAGCGCCGCCACCGCCGCCAGCGAGGTCAGCATCTCCATGTCGGCCTCGTCGAACTGCTTGGTGCCGAGCTGAGCGCTGAGCGAGATGAGGCCGAGGGGACCCCCCTCGTCGTTGAACGGCGCGGCGATCAGGCTCCGCATGCCGGTCGCGATGATGCTGTGCGCCTCGGCGAACCGCTCGTCCTGCGCGACGTCGAGGACCAGCGCCGCCATCCCCTTCTCCGCCACCTCGTGGACCAGCGTCTCGGAGATCGGAAACTCGCCGCCGCTCCCTTCCCGCGAGCGGCGCGCAGCCTGCGCATACCCCCCGTCGGGCTGGCGCAGCACGGCGACCGCCTCTTCCGGCCCGAGCAGCTCGAAGGCGCGCTCGAGCAGGGTTTCGAGCAGCTCGTCGAGGGTCTGCGACCGTGCCAGCAGCTGATGCACCTCGTTGAGGATCTGCAGCCGCGAGGCGTAGTCGCGCAGCTGCGGCACGGAGTCGAGGCTCTTCGGCGGGATCGAAACCTGGCTCTCGAGCAGCTCCGACGCCTGGCGGAAGATGGTGTGATCGGAGGGCACCTCGGTGGTCCTGGCGCCGCGGCGGGCACCCCCCGCACCCTCGATTCGCACGGTGCTGCCGGAGAGCACGATCTCGTCACCCTCCGCGATCGGCGTCGGCGCCTCGACGCGGCTGCCGTTGACGGTCGTGCCGTTGCGCGAGCCGAGGTCCTCGAGCAGCCACCGGTCGTCGTCGTGGACGAGGCGGGCGTGGCGCCGGGACATGTAGCGATCGGCGATCGTCACGTCGCACTCCGACGAGCGCCCGATGATGATCTCCTCCCCTTCGAGCGGCCGCTCGAACGGTTCTCCCTGGGCCGGCTGCACGCGGAGTCGGAGCATCGGTTTCGATGCAGTCTAAAGCACCCCGGCGACCCTTCGTCGGCGGCGCATATCCAGACGTCGCTCCCCGCGATCGGCGGCCGCGTGGGCGGAATGCAACCCTCGGCAGCCGGGGCGGCGGGGGATGAGTACAATCGCGCGCGATGGCTCCATCGCCGTGGATGATCTACGGCGCGACCGGCTACACGGGAGAGCTGGTCGCGCGCGAGGCGGTCGCGCGCGGCGCGCGCCCGATCCTCGCCGGCCGCAGCCGCGAGCGGCTCGAACCGCTGGCGGCGGAGCTCGGGCTCCCCCACGCCGTCGTCGCCCTCGACGACCGGCAGCCGCTGCGCGCCGCCCTCGGCGACGTGGCGGCGGTGCTCCATTGCGCGGGCCCCTTCTCGCGCACCAGCCGGCCGATGGTCGACGCCTGCCTGTCGACCGGCACCCACTACCTCGACATCACCGGCGAGATCGCGGTGTTCGAGTCGATCCTCCACCGCGACACCGCCGCTCGCACGGCGGCGACCGTGCTGCTGCCCGGCGTCGGCTTCGACGTCGTGCCGACCGACTGCCTGGCCGCGCGGCTGGCCGGAGAGGTGCCGCGCGCGGTCGCCCTCGAGCTCGCCTTCTACGGTGAAGGGGGACGGGCGAGCCGCGGCACGCTGCGAACGATGATCGAGCACCTGCCCAACGTCGGGGCGATCCGTCGCGACGGCGACATCGTGCCGGTCCCCCTCGCCTGGCAGAGCCGCGAGATCGAGTTCTCATGCGGGCGGCGCTCGACGGTGACCATCCCCTGGGGCGACGTGTCGACCGCCTACTACTCGACCGGCATCCCCAACATCGAGGTCTACACCGGCATGCCGCCGGCGGCGATCGCCCGCGCCCGCAAGCTCCGGCTGCTGGTCCGCCTCGCCGCCTTCCAGCCGATCAAGCGGGCGCTGCAATGGTGGATCGGCCGGCGGGTGACGGGCCCCGACGCCACGATGCGCAAGGTCGGCCGCACCTACCTGTGGGGGCGCGCGCTCAACGCCCGCGGTCGCGGCGCCACCGCCACCTTCGACGTGCCGGAGGCGTACGCCTTCACCGCCGTCACCGCGGTCGACGCCGCGATGCGAGTCGCCGCCGGCGACGTCGAGCCGGGGGCGAAGACGCCGTCGTTGGCGTTCGGCGCCCACTACATCGAGACGCTTCCCGGCGTCTCCAAGCTGGTCGTCGAGCACGACGGATAGGAGCGGCGATGCGCAGGACACTCGGTTGTTGGATGCTGCTGGCCGCCGCCGCGACCGGTGCCGGGGCCTCCGGGGCGTCGCTTCGCGCCGCCGTCGCCGACGCCGCTGCCGGCGTGGAAGAGAGGGTGATCGCCTGGCGGCGCGACATCCATCAGCATCCGGAGCTCGGCAACCGCGAGTTCCGCACCGCCGCGCTGGTCGCCGACCACCTCCGTGGGCTCGGCCTCGAGGTGGCCACCGAGGTCGCCCACACCGGCGTCGTCGGCGTGCTGGTCGGCGGCCGGCCGGGCCCGGTGGTCGCCTTGCGGGCCGACATGGACGCGCTACCGGTGCGCGAGCAGGTCGACCTGCCGTTCGCCTCGACCGCGGTCGGCGAGTTCGAGGGTCGAGAGGTGCCGGTGATGCACGCCTGTGGCCACGACAATCACGTCGCCATCCTGATGGGCGCCGCCGAGGTGCTCGCCGGCCTGCGCGAGCGGCTGCCCGGCACCGTCAAGTTCATCTTCCAGCCCGCCGAGGAGGGGCCGCCGGCCGGTGAGGACGGCGGCGCCCGGATGATGATCGAGGAAGGGGTGCTCACCGATCCGGCGCCGGAGGCGATCTTCGGCCTCCATGTCGGGCCGATGGTCGCCGGCACCCTCAACTACCGATCGGGCGGGGCGCTGGCGGCGGCCGACGCTCTCCGGATCACCGTCGAAGGGACGCAGACGCACGGCTCCTCTCCCTGGCTCGGCGTCGACCCGATCATCGTCGCCGGCCAGATCGTCGCCGCGCTGCAGGTGATCCCCAGCCGGCAGCTCGACGTCACGGTGGCGCCGGCGGTGGTGTCGATCGGCTCGATCCACGGCGGGGTGCGCGGCAACATCATCCCCGATCGCGTCGAGATGACCGGCACCATCCGCACCTTCGATCCGGCGATGCGGGCCGACTTTCACGATCGCATCCGGCGCACCGCCGAGAGCATCGCCACCGCCGCTGGCGCCACCGCCAGCGTCACCATCGACGGCTACGCCCCGGTGACCCACAACGACCCGGCGCTCACCGAGCGGATGGTGCCGACCCTCGAGTGGGCGGCGGGGGAGGGCGCCGTCCACGAGGTGCCGCGGATCATGGGGGCGGAGGACTTCGCCTACTTCCAGGAGCGGATCCCGGGGTTCTACTTCTTCCTCGGCGTCAATCGCGAGGGGGTCGGCGCCTGGGAGGCGGCGCCCAACCACTCGCCCTACTTCTTCGCCAACGAGGACACCCTGATCGTCGGCGTCCGCGCCATGGCCGCGCTCGCCGTCGACTACCTCGGCGGCGATTGAGCGGGCGAGGGACCGGATGGCGGGCGCCGAGCTTCCGTTCCGGCTGCTGGGCCTGCTCAGCGTCGCGCTGAACATCGCGATCTCGGCCACCTTCCGGCTCCGCGCCCGCCGCGCCACCGGCACCATCGCGCGCCGCGCCGAGCCGACGCCGCTGCTGGTCGGCCGCGCCCTCTTCGGCGCCGTCCTGTTCGGCACCATCCTCGGCTGGATCGCTCATCCGCCACTGTTCGCCTGGGCGGCGGTCGAGCTGCCGTCGATCGTCCGCTGGGCGGGCGTCGCGCTGGCGCTCGGCTCGACGCCGCTGCTGGCAGCGGTGCTGCGCGCCATCGGCGCCAACATCAGCGAGACGGTGCTGACCAAGGAGCATCATCAGCTGGTGGTCGACGGACCCTACCGCTGGGTCCGCCACCCGCTCTACGCCGGCGCCGCGCTCTGGCTGGCGGGCCTCACCCTGCTGAGCGCCAACGCCTTTCTCGGCGTCTGGAGCGCAATGAGCGTCGCCCTCGTGCGATGGGTGGTGGTGCCGCGCGAGGAGGCCGCGCTGGTGGCGGCGTTCGGCGACGCCTACCGTCGCTACGCGGAACGGACGGGGGCGATGCTGCCGCGCTGGAAGCGGATCGACCAGCGCTGAGCCGGCGCCGCCCCGGCCTGCCTCATTCGGGTGCCGCCGCCGCGTCGGGCGGCGGCAGCAGGTCGAGCGCCTCGAGGCCCGCGACCACCTCGGCGGCGGCGATCGCGTGCGCGGCGACGCTCGGATGGTGATCGATCGAGCTCACCACCCGCTCGCCCGGCTCCAGCTCCTGGAAGGCGTCGAGGAGGTCGATGACCGGCAGACCGGCGGCGCGGACGCGCGCCGCCACCGACCGATGGATCTCCGCCATCGCGCCGTCCGGGGCGATCGGATGGGGGAAGAGGACGACGGCGACCGGCACGTCGCGGCGGCGACGGTGGCGCTCGAGAGCGGCCACCGCAGCATCGAACCCCGTCCATGCGGCGGGGTCGGTGGCCAGCCGCCGCGCGAGCTGCTCGACGAAGTCCGGCTTGCGGTCGCCGCCCCGGCCGAGCGCCCGCAGACGGTCGGCGACGAAGAACAGCGCGTAGCTGCGCCGGCGCAGACCGAAGAGAACGTCCTCGATCGCCCCTTCGCCGGCCCCGGCGTCCTCCACTCGCGGCAGCAGGTCGTTGAGGTAGAACTGCACCGTCACCAGATCGGGCTCGAGCGCCCATCCCTTCTCTTCGAGGCGGGCGACGTGGTCCTCCATGCCGGTCCCCGAGACGCCGCCGTTCAGCACTTCGTAGTGCCGTCCGTCACGCCGGCCGGCCAGCAGCCGCTCGACCCGAGCGGGATAGGTCTCGTCGTCGGCGACCCCCTGGCCGAAGGTGAACGAGTCGCCGAGCATGACGATGCGGACCACCTCCTCCCGTCGGCGGCCGATCTCCGCCCCCCGGAAGCCGTCGGCGTTGACCGTCGCCAGGCCGGCGTAGAGGCGCGGCAGGGCGGGATTGCCGCCGCCGCCGCCGCCGACCTTCTCGGGATGGAACCGCAGCACGACCTCGAGCCCCCCGAGCAGCAGGTAGACGGTGGCGAAGGAGATCGCCGACTCGCGGACCAGCTGGGAGATCGCCCGCCCGGCGCTGGCGGCCGGCGCCAGCCCGAGGGCGAGCAGGGCGAGGCCGCCGACCCCCAGCAGCAGCGTGACGCCACCCTTGCCCACGACGTTGGTGAGCAACAGGGCGACGACCACGAGATTGGCGAGCAGCACGACCGTGCGCACCGGAGTCTCGCGCGCCGCCGACAGCAGCGGCAGGAGAGAGCGCTCCGGCCGCACCACCGCCGCCAGCAGCCCGAGGAGAGCCGACCCGAAGGCGAGCAGGAAGGTGACATCGCTCCCACCTCGCGCGCCGCCGAGCTTGCGCTCGAGGATCGGGAAGGCGAGCAGCAGCGCCCCCAGCGCGGCGGCCGCCGGCAGCCGCCGCAGGAGAGCTCGATCTGGCCACGTCCCCGACTCCATCGGCACCGCTCCTCCGCGTTGCGGCTCATTGTGTCGCAACCCTCGCTGTCGTCGACTATCCTCGATCGGTGCGCAGGCGGCTCGGATGCAGCTTCGCTCTCGTCGCCCTCACCGCCACCGGCGCGGCGGGCTACGAGACCGATCAGTACTCCCAGCGGCTGACGCCGATCGCCGACGCCGTCGGTCGCCTCAACGCCAAGGTGAACGAGGCGCTGGTGGAGATCGCCGCCGACTGGGATCGCGGCGCCGACCGGCGGGCGTTCGCCCGCGCGGTCTACGTGCGGCTCGGCGGTCGGCACTGGGTCGACCGGCTGGAGCGGTGGGCGATCCGCCACCCGGAGATCGCCAAGACGTCGCCCTCCCGGCGTCGCAGCATCTATCGCGGCCTCCCGTTCTGGGCGACCCGCATCAACTTCCTGTTCGGCGTCGGGCCGACCATCGAGGTCGCCGGGGTGCGCATCGGCACCGACAAGCTCGGCCACTTCCTCTCGCAGGGGTGGAAGTACCACAAGCGACACCTGCGCGGCCTGCCGGAGGCGACGGTGGTACGGCTCGGCCGCCGCAACGAGGCGTCGATCTTCGGCGGCCCGGCGACCGGCAGCTACTCGAACGCCGATCTGGTCGCCAACTACGAGGGGTATCGCTTCTACCGCAGCCTGTTCGAGGGGGGCATCGTCGGCGCCAAGGGGCCGATCGTCGAATGGACCGCCGGCGGCGGCGCCCGCATCGCCCGTCGCTTCGACTTCGCCGACCACGTCAACGACTACTGGGACGAGGCGCTCAACCCCAACCGCTACGACCGGCTGCTGCGCGGGCCGATGGCGCGCCGGCTGCGGACGCTCTGCCCGCAGTTCGAGCGCGCCCCCGAGCGCTTCGTCGCCGACGACGACGACGCGCTGCGAGCCCGCTACGCCTGGCTCGGCATGCGCGACGGCAGCCGGCATCGGCTCGATCGGATCTGTGCACCCGACGGCGC
>JBPEXA010000279.1:0-2270 GCA_052032135.1 Thermoanaerobaculia bacterium
CGCGGGGGGCAGGTCGGCGCGCAGCTCGTGCAGTGGCGGCGGCGCGTCCCGCAGGATCGCCGACGAGACCTCGGCGCTCGTCGCGCCGGCGAACGGCCGCCGTCCGGTCAGCATCTCGAACATCAGGATCCCGAGGGAGAAGAGATCGGTGCGGTGATCGACATCGCGCCCCTGGAGCTGCTCGGGCGACATGTAGGGGACGGTGCCGACCACCACTCCCTCTCGCGTCAGCTCTTCGGTGGCGAGGCGGCTGGCGTCGTCGTCCTCGGCCGCATGGCGCAGCTTGGCGAGCCCGAAGTCGAGCACCTTGACGCGCTCTTCTTCGTCGACCATGACGTTTGCCGGCTTGAGGTCGCGATGGGCGATCCCCTTGTCGTGCGCCGCGCGGACGGCGTCGACGAGCGGCAGGGTGAGGTCGAAGAAGCGGTCGAGCGGCAGCCCACCGTCGGGGATGGCATCGGTGAGCCGCGGACCGTCGACGAGCTGCATGGTGAGGAAGTGCAGGTCGCCGTCGTTCTCGACCGAGTAGATGTGGACGATGTGCGGGTGGTCGAGGGCGGCGAGGGTCCGTGCCTCGCGGCGGAAGCGCTCGAGCGTCTCCGCCTTGCCCGCCAGCTGCGCCGGCAGCATCTTGATCGCCACCCGGCGACCGAGCTTGGTGTCGGTCGCCAGGAAGACCTCTCCCATGCCGCCCTCGCCGAGCCGGTCGGTGATGTCGTAGTGGAGCAGCCGCTCGCCGATCATCGGATCGTGCCGCCATGTTACCGCCGGCTCTCGGTCGAAGTGCGGGTCCCAACGCCGTCGGGCGCACTGTCGAGTTGACAGGTGCTCGGGCCGCCGGTACGTTGCCGCCGTGAGCGATCGCCTCCGAGCCTCCATCGTCACGACGGCAGCGTTGCTGCTGGTGGCGCCTCCCGCGCTCGACCTCTGTCGGATGGTCGGCGACTGCGACATGGAACCGCCGGCCGAGGCGATGCACTGTCACGAGCAACAGGCGGTCACGGCTGGTGAGGCGGATTGCTGCGCCGAGTCGATCGATGCGGCCCCGGCCGCTCCCCGGCGTCTGCTGGCACCGCCCGGCGCACCGACCGCGACCGCGCTGACGGCGGACGGGGACTTCCGCCCGCAAGCGGCGCTGGCATCGGGAGGGCCAGAGCACCCGCCGCCGCGCGATCCGCTCGCTCTCCACGACACGCTGCGACTCTGATCTCCGGCTTCCGTACGAGACGCCCCGGTGGCTTCCGCCGCCGGAACGATGGTGCATGGACTCAGGAGATCGGCATGCGACGACACAGTGAAGAAGGAGCGGCAGCAGACGGCGGTGCCATCCGCCTTGGATGGCGGCCGACGACGACAACCCTCTGGATGGTGGCGTGCGGAGCGCTCCTCGTCAGCGGCTGCGCCCACCTGCCGCAGGACGCAGGCCGGACGGAGGTCGACGAGCTGCTCGCCCCCCGAATCCCCGTCGGGGCGCGGGTCGGCGAGGGTGGCGAACACGTTCCCGGCGAGCTCGACGCCGAGGGAGCGGTGCGACTCGCTCTGGTCGAGAGTCCTGGATTGCGAGCGCTCTACGAGGAGCTCGGGATCGCCCGCGCCGAGGTCCTCGAGGCGGGCCGGCTGGAGAACCCGGTGCTGTCGGCGTCGCGGAGGACGGTGCGCGACGGTCCGGGGACCAACGTCGAGATCGCCATCGTCCAGAACTTCCTCGATCTGTTGATGCGGCCGGCGCGCCGCCGCCTGGCGGCCGCCGATTTCGAGCGGGTCCACCTCGAGGTCGCCGCCGCCGTGCTGGACATGACGGCCGACGTCGAGTCGGCCTACTGGCAGGCGGTCGGCGCCGGGCAGGCGGCCGACGTCCGGCGGCTGATCGCCGAGGCGTCGGAGGCCTCCTGGCAGATGGCCGAGCGGATGCGGGCCGCCGGCAATCTCAGTGCGCTCGGTGTAGCCCGCGAGCGCGACCTCTACGAGATGGCGAAGCTCGAGTGGAACCGGGCCGAAGCGGAGAGGACGGCCGCCGTCGAGGCGTTGCGTCGCGCGATGGGGGTCGGTGCCGACGTCGAATGGAGCGTCCCTTCCCGCCTTCCCGAGCTGCCGGCGGAGGTGGCGCGGATCCCCGATCTCGAGGCGCAGGCGGTGAACGGTCGACTCGACCTCGCGGCGGCCGTCCGCGACGTCGAGCTGCACGCCGAGGCGCTCGGCATCACCCGCAGGTGGCGCGGCCTGGCGGTCGTCGAGGTCGGCGTCTCCGGTGAGCGGGAAGCCGACGGCGA
>JBPEXA010000028.1:0-6285 GCA_052032135.1 Thermoanaerobaculia bacterium
TATCTGTCCACCCCGTTCTCTCGGCCGTCGTTTCGTTGGGCGCCACCTCTCCCCGACCGGCTCGAGCCGGCGGTCGATGGCCTGCCTCCCGTCGCGTGGACTACCATGGAGCGCAACGCAACAGCGCAACAGGTCGAAGCCGCCGGGTGAGCGAGCGTCGGGACGACCGGCGGTCGGCCCACGGCGGCGGTTCGAAAGGAGGGGACTCGTGAGTCGACGCGCACTCCAGATGGCCGTAGCCCTGCCGCTCCTGGTGGCGGCGCCGGCGTGGGCGGTCGGGACCATCACCGGACTGTCGGCCAATCCGCCGGGCACCATCGTCGGCAATTCGATCGACTTCACCGCCGAGGGCACCGGCACCTGCGACCTGACGATCGACTTCGGTGACGGCGAGTCCGCCACTTTCGAGAACGCCGTCATGCCGCGGACGATCCCGCATCTCTACGCGACGTTCGGGCTCTACACGGTGACGGTGACCGCTCCCGACTGCCCGGTGCAGGGGAGCAACGGGGTGAAGGTCCTGGTCCGCCTGCGCATCGAGCAAGTCCAAGAGGGGCTGACGTCGCAGATCGATCGCGCGCCGTTGGACGATCGCGAGCTGACCTTCCTCGGGCCGACGATCGTGCGCGCGTTCGGCTGGGGCATCCAGCCCGGCAGCGGACTGCTGGTCGGCGGCGGCAAGTTCGGCACCGAAGAGGGCATCCTCAGGATCGTCGGCGGCGATGGCGACTCCAAGAGCCTCGCCATCGAGCACTGGTTCGACGACGCGATCGGAGGCGTGATCCCCGACGACGTTCACGACATCTGTGTCGTCGGCGTGCAGGTGGAGACCGCGAGCGGAGAGCTGTCGAACGTCTTCCCAGTGCAGGTGCCGATGACGGTCAAACCGTTGCCGCGCGCCGACGTCGAGGTCGTCGCCTGCGGCGACGACGCCGACCAGAACTCGTGCAACAACGTCGACACGCCGACCGAGGACATCTTCGGCTGCGTCGAAGCGTGGCATGTGCCGTTCTTCGGCGGCTGGGTCTTCGACGTTCACGGTTCGATCCAGGAGGGCGAACTCGTCGGCCCCGACTTCGTCCCCCCCTCGGTGGTCGGCAGCCACCGCAACTGCTGGGCGGGGTTCGCCGACGACTCGGGCACCGATCGCTACCAGATCACCCTGCGCAACGGCTGGGTGCTCGACAGCGCCGAGTTCGCCAGCGGGACGAGCGGCGGACCGGACGAAGGGAGCACCACGCCGCCGTCCGGCACCCTGCCGGCCGGCTTTCGAGCGGGGGCGAGCTCGTGGTCACCCGCGATCGAGTGGTCGGTGACGCCCAACGACACCCTCGCCTACGGGCTGACCATCTTCATCCGGGGGCCGTCGTGCTCCTCCCACAAATGACGATCGATCGGAGCGCATCATGACTGGAAACGACTCCCGTGGCTGGACCTGGTGGATCGCGGGCCTGTTGCTGGCCTCTCCCTTGACGGCGCAGGTGCGAGCGGAGGCCGACAGGGAACGGACCCTGCGGCCGGTCGCTCCGGTACCGATCACCGAGTTGACGAGGGAGACCTTCCTCGAGATGGAGGAGGACCGGCGCATCGTCCACGAGGGGCGCGAGATCACCGTCGGCGAGCTGCGAGCCCAGATGGAAGAGCAGTTGAGGACGCTGTCCGAGTGGGTGACCCGCGCGGCGCGCTCGGCGCGGCGGCGGTTGGAGGAACGGCGGCGGCAGCTCGCCGAGGAGCAGGAGGGCCTCGCCGAGCGCGAAGTGGCGGCAGCGCAGGCGGCCTTGGAGGCTCTGGGCGAGCGCGTCGTCGAGAGGAGGCCGGTCCGCCGCCGCGTCCTGCGCCGACGGGACGACGGGGGCTGATCGCCGGTCCTTCCGTTCCCCGGGCGAAGGCGCCTCACCGGCGGCCCTGGTCGCGGCGTCGCTACGGCGACCGCACCGGCGCCGGCGCGGCCGGCATCGAGGCGAGCGACTACTTTCGCCAGCGAGCCCGCTCTTCGCGGATCCGCTTCTGGGTCGCCGCCCACGAACAGATCGGGCACCGCTCGAGGTCGTGGCGCGCCGCCGGGCAGTGCTCGCGCCCGAAGTAGATGATCTGCAGGTGGACCTTCTCCCAGGTCTCCTCCGGGAAGACCGCCTTGAGGTCGCGCTCCGTCCGCTCGACGTTCTTGCCGTTCGACAGCCCCCATCGCGCCGCCAGCCGGTGGATGTGGGTGTCGACCGGAAAGGCGGGGATGCCGAACGCCTGGGCCATCACCACGCTCGCCGTCTTGTGGCCGACGCCTGGGAGCGCCTCGAGTGCCTCGAAGCTCCGAGGGACCTCGCCGCCGTGCTCGGCGACCAGCATCTCGGCGAGCTTCTTGAGGTTCTTCGCCTTGGTCGGCGCCAGACCGCAGGTCTTGATGTAGCCGAGGATGGTGTCGACCGGCAGCGCCGCCATCGCCTCCGGAGTCGGCGCGGCGTCGAACAGCTCCGGCGTCACCAGGTTGACGCGGGCGTCGGTGGTCTGCGCCGACAGCAGCACCGCCACCAGCAGGGTGAACGGATCGCGGTGATCGAGCGGGATCGGCGGCTCGGGGTAGAGCTCGTCGAGGATGCCGAGGATGCGCTCCGCCTTCTCGGCCCGCGTCATCCGCCGCCGAGCTCCAGCACCTGCCGCAGCCAGGCTCCGATCGCCTCGATCTCCTCGAGGCACACCTGATGGGCCATCGGGTAGTCGTGGAACTCGACCGCCCAGCCGCGGTCGACGAGCCAGTCCCGCGACGCGGTGCCGAGCCGGTGGGGGACCATCGGGTCGAGGGTGCCATGCGCCTGGAAGATCGGCGTCGTGCGGTTCGCCTCCGCCAGCTCGCTTTCGAGAGCGTCGGGAGCGACCAGGTAGGTCGACAACGCCATGATGCCGGCGAGCCGACGAGGATGGCGCAGGCCGGTGAAGAGAGCGATCGCGCCGCCCTGCGAGAAGCCGGCGAGCACGATCCGCTCGCTGGCGATGCCGCGCTCGAGCTCGCGGGCGATCAGCTCCTCGATCGCCGCGCTGCTGCGCCGGATGCCAGCCTCGTCCTGGCCGCGGACGTCGAGGCTCTGGATGTCGTACCAGGCGGGCATCACGAAGCCGCCGTTGAGGGTGACGGGGATCTTCGGGGCGTGCGGGAAGACGAAGCGGACGCCGTGACCCTCCGGCAGTCCGAGCTCGGGAACGATCGGCTCGAAGTCGTGGCCGTCGGCGCCCAGGCCGTGCAGCCAGATGACGGTCGCGCCGGCGGTCGTCGCCGGCTCCAGCTCGACCGCGGGGAGCAGCGTCGCTTCGCTCATGCGGAGTCCTCGAGATCCGCCCAGACGGGCGCGTGGTCGGAGGCGGTGAGGCCGTCCTTCTTCTTGCGGTAGTCGCGGTCGATCACCACCTCGGCGAGCTGCTCGCGCAGCGTCGGCGTCGCGAGGACGAAGTCGATCCGCAGGCCGAGGTTGCGATGGAAGGCGCCCATCCGGTAGTCCCACCACGAGTACATGCGGGTGTCGGGATGGAGATCGCGGTAGAGATCGATCAGGCCGAGGTCGAGCAGCCGCTGGAAGCGAGCGCGCTCGTCGGCGGTGTGGAAGATGCGCTGCGCGGTCTTCGCGGGGTCGTGGTGGCTGTCGAGGTCGGTGGGGCAGACGTTGAAGTCGCCGCACAGCACCGCCCTTTCCTCGCCGGCGTGCGCCGCCTCCCAATGGGCGGCGAGAGAGTCGAACCAGGCGAGCTTCTTCGGATAGTCCTCGTGCTCGGTGCTCTTGCCGTTGGGGCAGTAGACGGTCGAGAAGACGAGATCACCGAACCGCGCGGTCAGCAGCCGTGACCCGAAGTCCTCCTCGCCCGGCAGGCCGCGCTCGAGCACCTCGCCCGGCCGGCGGCTGAGGATCGCCACTCCGTTCCACGCCTTCTGGCCGTGGACCGCTGCGTGGTAGCCGGCCGCCTCGATCTCCGCGTGCGGGAACTGCTCGTCGGTCAGCTTCAGCTCTTGCAGGCCGACGACGTCGGGCCGGCGCGCCGCCAGCCAGTGGAGGACGAAGTCCAGGCGCGAGCGCAATCCGTTGATGTTCCACGTCGCGAGCCGCATCGGGGCGCAAGGATACCTCGCCTCCAGCGACCCCGATCGCGCCCTCGCGAACCCCTCGCGACCGATGCCCTCGCGCTCGGAGCTCCCGGCGGGTAACATTGAAGAACGTGGATGGATCGATGAGCGAAGGTGGCCGCAGCCGGCCACTGTCCAGGAGGGCGAGACGGATCTCCGGGCGCCGGGTCCTGCTCGCGGGCGCGCTGACGCTGCTGGTCGCCGGTTGCGGGATTCGCACGCGGCCACCGATCACGGCTGCCATCGACAGCACGGAGGGGATCGACGTCGCCCGCAGCCTCGAGGGCCGCTACTGCTTCTGTTCGCGCGAGGCCAACCTGACGACGACCACCAGCGTCGAGATCGACAGCGTCGCAGAGCTCCCGCTCGACCGGCTCTCCCCGGGAGGCGAGATCGAGGTCGCCGTCGCCGAGAGCCCACGGCGCCTGGTGGTGGACTACGCGACCCTGGACGGCGGACGCGCGGAGGTCGAGTGGTCTTTGGAGCGCCGACGCTGCGGCGTCGACGGTCGGGTGGTGCGTTGCAACCGCGAGGTCGAGCGCGGAGCGGCGATGGGCGTCGGGTCCTGGCGGGCGACCACCGACTTCTCCCACCTCGGCGACGGTGGCCTACGGATCGGCGACCACTTCCGTGAGTGCGGGCTCGCCTTCCTGGTGGTCCCGTTCTGCGAATCGAACGAGTCGGCGCTCGAGCTGCCACCCGCTACAAAAGAAGGGTGCGCTTGCCCCGGAGAGTGATCGCTCGTCTCACCCGCGAGCTGACCACTGTTGTACCCGCAGGTGGCCGAAGGTCCGACGCCGGCTGGTCGGCGGCGACCACGATGGCGATCCTGCTCTGCGCCGTCGCGGTCGGAGGGTGCCGGAGCACCGTCGACATCCGCGTGGAGAACGTCTCGGCCGTCGACTTCCGGCAGGTGCGGATCGCCGGCCAGGCCTACGGGGACGTGCCCGCCGGCGCGATCACCGACTTCAAGCCGGTGCGGCTCTTCTGCCGCTACGGGGTGCTGCGATTCACGGCGCGGGGGCACTCCGTGACCGCACAGACCCTCAACTTCCGTGCCCGCCTCTTCACCTACCGCGTCGCCGTCAAGGACCTGGCGGCGGGACACCTCGACGTCGACGTCGTGCCGGAGCGGCGACCGCCGTAGCCCCCGCCGGGGCGGGGTCACCTTCGGGGGGAGGTGCGGAGAGTAGACTGATCGGCGTGGGCTCGATGGACGTAGAGGCGATCCAGCGGATGGTCGACGCCCTCGATCGGGAGGTGCCGCGCGAGGATGCGGTGATGCGCCTCGACACCTACTGCGGGCCGGAGGAGATGCAGGTGGTCGCCAACCGGGGCGGCTTTCTGAGGCTCGGCATCGAGATGATGAAGGCCGCCTTCGCCGAGCCGTCGGGAGAAGAGTCCGGTCTCGAGGGGGTCGATCTCGCCTACCTCCAGACCACGCCGTCGGACTCGCGACTCGTCGCCGTCGACCGGCGAACCGACATGAACGAGGTGGCCGCGGAGCCGCAGCGCTGGGCGCAGCTGCTGGCGGGGCTGGTGTTCGCCGGTTGCGCGCTCGCCGCGGTGCTGGCGGTGGTCGGCGCGGTGGCGATCGTCCGTTGGCTGCTGTTCTGACGGGGAAAGAGAGGAGGCGGAGACATGTGGAAAGCGGGAGTGGTCGTCATTCTGCTGTTGATCCTCGTCGGCGCCGTGCTGGCGATCGCCTGGCTGCTCCGCAAGGCGTTCTCGATCAGCAGTCAGGCGTCCACGCTGATGGACCGCTCGGAAGCGGTGCAGCTCGAGGCGGGCAGCTCCATCGACCGGTCGATCGCCTTGCAGGAGGAGGCGAATCGGCTGGCGCGGGAGTCGGTCGAGCATCAGCGGAAGACCAACGATCTGCTCGCCGAGCTGTTGCGGCGGACGGGCGACGAGCGCCGCTAGCGGGGAGCGGATCGATGCGGTGGCAACGTCCGGATCCCGGAGTCGAGTTCTACTCGCGGCGACCGCCGGAGCGGGAGCGCGACGAGGAGGACTGGTTCGGAGCGTCGATCGTCGGCACGATGCGGCTGCCCGAAGAGCGGCAGGACATCCTCGACGAGACCCACCGGCTGATCGGCGCCCGGTGGGTGAACGGCGGGGTGATCGCCGACCTCTACGGGCTCCGCGCCCACGACGCGGCCGCCGGGCTGCCGGCGCCG
>JBPEXA010000280.1:0-3461 GCA_052032135.1 Thermoanaerobaculia bacterium
AGCCGCGCGGCATCGTCGTCGACCACCAGCCGTCGCGGCAGCTCGGCGGCGGCGAAGCCGTCGTCGACGGCGCGCTCGAGGAAGGCGAGCTGGGCGTCGAAGTAGCCGTCGAGGTTGAGCAGGCCGCACGGCCGGTCGTGCAGGCCGAGCCCGCTCCAGGTGACCGCCTCGTAGAACTCGTCGAGGGTGCCGACGCCGCCCGGCACGGCGACCAGGGCGTCGGAGAGCTCGATCATCTTCGCCTTGCGCTGGTGCATGGTGTCGACGACCTGGAGGTCGGTGAGGCGGGTGTGCGCCAGCTCCTTCTCCTGCATGAAGGTCGGGATGACGCCGACCACCTCCCCGCCCCCCGCCAGCACCTCGTCGGCCATCACCCCCATCAGGCCGACGCCGCCGCCGCCGTTGACCAGGCCGATCCCCCGCGCCACCATCTCGCGGGCGAGCCGACGGGCGCCGTCGGCATAGCTCGCGCGGCGGCCGGTGCGGCTGCCGCCGTAGACGCAGATCCGCGTCATCCGGCGTCGATCTCGGCGCCGGCGAGCAGCCAGAGAAGGATCGCCTTCTGGGCGTGGAGACGGTTCTCCGCCTGGTCGAAGATCCGGCTCTGCTCGCCGTCGGCGACCTCCGCCGCCACCTCCTCGCCGCGATGGGCGGGGAGGCAGTGGAGGAAGATCGCGTCGTCGGAGGCGCGCGCCATCAGGTCGGCGTCGACCTGGAAGCCGTCGAAGGCGCGCAGCCGCTCGCTCGCCTCCTCCTCCTGGCCCATCGACGCCCAGACGTCGGTGTAGACCACCGCCGCGCCGTCGACCGCCGCCGCCGGGTCGTCGGTCAGCACCACCTCGGTGCCCGCCGCCTCGGCATCCTCCCGCGCCATCGTCGCGTAGCGCTCGTCGACCTCGTAGCCGCGCGGCGAGGCGATCGCGACGTCCATCCCCGCCTTGGCGGCGCCGAACAGCAGCGAGTGCGCCACGTTGTTGCCGTCGCCGACGTAGGCGATCCGGCGGCCGGAGGGATCGCCGAAGACCTCGCGGATGGTCAGGAAATCGGCCATCGCCTGGCAGGGATGGAGGTCGTCGGTCAGCCCGTTGATCACCGGGATCGAGCCGAAGCGGGCGAGGTCGACGACGTCCTGGTGATCGAAGGTGCGCGCCATGACGGCGTCGACGTAGCGCGACAGCACCTGCGCGGTGTCGGCGATCGTCTCGCCGCGACCGAGCTGGATGTCGCGGCTCGACAGGAACAGCGCGTGCCCGCCGAGCTGCAGCATCCCGACCTCGAAGCTCACCCGGGTGCGGGTCGACGACTTCTGGAAGATCATGCCGAGGGTGCGCCCGGCGAGCGCCTCCCGCACGCCGTCGGGCTCCGCCTTCACCCGTGCTCCGAGCTCCAGCAGGCCGTCGAACTGCTGGCGGGTGAGGTCGTGGACCGAGAGGAAGTCGCGTTTCGCCATGTCGGATCTCCCGCCGCGCGGCGCGCTCAGAGAGGGTCGCGCTCGAGCGGCATGGTCATGCAGCGCGGCCCGCCGCGGGCGCGCGACAGCTCGTGGCCGAGGAAGGTGACGACCGTCCTGCCGTGGCCGGTGATCGGCTCACCGTCGAGCACGTCGTGCTCGGTCAGCACCCGCCACCCTCGACGCGCCAGCTCGGCGACGGTCTCCCGGTTGCGCTGGTAGAGGAGCACGACGCCGGGCTCGATGGCGAAGGCGTTGGCGCCGTCCGTCCACTGCTCGCGCTCCTGGTCGATGCGGTCGCCGCCGCCGCAGGGGACGATGTCGACCTCGAGCCCGACGCCGGCGAGAGCGTCGGTGACCGACTCGCAGATCCGGAAGGCGAGCCGGTCGGCGTTGAGGTCGATCACCGAGGCGTGCGCCGACTGCGCCCGCCCCGGCTGGGTGACCGGCAGGTAGGCGAGACACGCGTCGCGGTCGACGAAGGTGAAGACGGTGTCGAGGTGCATGAAGGAGCGCCGGGCGGGGAGCTCGACCACCACCAGGTGCTCGAAGGTGCTCTCCGCGCCGCGCAGCATCTTGGCGAGCGCTTCGACCCCGCGGCGGTTGGTGCGCTCCGAGAGGCCGACCAGCATCACCCGGTCGCTCGGCACCAGCACGTCGCCCCCCTCTACCGTCGGCAGCATCGCCTCCGGGTCGTAGTCGGGGCCGCCGAACATCGGCCGCTCGAGCAGCGCCGGCGGCCGCTTCCCGGCGAGCGCCGGGTGGTTCTGGAAGATCAGTCGCGCCAGCATCGGCTCGCGCTCGCGCGCCTCGGTCGCCATCGAGGCGATGATCGCGCGGTCGCCGACCACGAACTGGGGATCGCGCTGGAAGAAGTAGTTGGGCACCGGCTGCATCGAGAAGAAGCGGCGCTGCCGCTCGTCCTCGGCGGTGCCGGTGCGCAGGCCGGCGATCAGGGTGGCGGCGAGCTCGACCGGCGAGGCGTCGCGCAGCCGGCCGACGTCGTTCGACGACAGCCGGTAACGCCGCTCCAACCGCTCGATGCAGTCTCCGGCGAGCGCGCCGTCCTCGAGCACCTCGGCGAGCAGATCCTCGGCTTCCAGCGTCTCGACGCCGGCGAGCTCGAGCACCTTGCGGAACATGTCGTGCTCCGCCCTCGCCTCGCGCCCGTAGAGGATGTCGTCGAACAGCAGCTCCCCCATCAGCTCGGGGATCATCGAGTCGATCTCCGGTCCCGGCCGGTGGAGGAGCACCCGCCGCAGCCGCCCGATCTCCGACGTCACGCTCAAGGTCATGGCGCGGACAGTACACGAAAAGCGTCCGCCGCCGCGCCGGCTCGAGGCGACGACCGACCGTATACTCGGCGCCGTGACCCGCCCCCAGCCGTACAACGCTCTCTACGACCGCTACGCGTCGCCGGAGATGGCGGCGATCTTCTCGCAGGAGCACCGCTACCGCACCTGGCGGTCGATCTGGGTCCACCTGGCGGCGGCACAGAAGGAGCTCGGCCTGCCGATCGGCGACGACCACCTCGAGACGCTCGAGAAGTTCGCCGACACCATCGACTTCGACCGCGTCGCCCAGATCGAGCTGCGGACGCGCCACGACGTCGTCGCCCACCTGCGCCACTTCGCCGAGCTCGCCGGCGACGCCGGCAACATCCTCCACCTCGGCGCCACCAGCGCCTTCATCACCGACAACACCGACGCCATCCTGCTGCGCGAGGGGCTGACGCTGCTGGAGCGCCGTCTCGGCGCCACCCTCGACGCCCTGGGCGATTTCGCCGCCGAGCACCGCGAGCTCCCGGCGCTCGCCTACACCCACTTCCAGCCCGCCCAGCTGACCACCGTCGGCAAGCGCGCCTGCCTGTGGGCGCTCGAGTTCCTCGAGGACCTCGCCGCGCTGCGCCACCGGCTGGCGAGACTGCGCTGCCGGGGCGCCAAGGGGACGACCGGCACCCAGGCGAGCTACCTCACCCTGTTCGACGGCGACCACGACAAGGTGCGCCAGC
>JBPEXA010000281.1:0-1778 GCA_052032135.1 Thermoanaerobaculia bacterium
CCGGAGACCATGGCGGCGGAAGGGATCGACAGCCAGTCGGGGTAGGCGCCGCCGCGCGCCGCCAGCCGGTCGACGGCGGCGGCCGCCGCCGCCGGATCGAGCTCGCCGTCGATCACCTCGCGCACCAGGTCGTGCAGCAGCGAGAGCTTGCCGAGGTCGGCGGCGCCCGGCGTCACCCGCAGCAGAAAGGTGCGAGCGTCGAGCGCCGGCCCGATCGAGGCGATGATCGAGGTCGGCGTCACCAGGTACTGGGCCTCGATCCCCAGTCGCCGGCTGACGTGAGCGAGCGCTTCCTCCAGCCGGTCGGCGGCCATGCCGTGCGCGTGCAGCGCCCGGGCGAGCTTGATCAGGAAGGCGGTCGCCGCTTCGCTGCCGGGATCAGTCGCCGATCGCTCGCCCATCGAAGCTCCTGGAGTCGGCGGCGCCGTAGAGCATCCCGGTGTCCGGGTCGATCCAGATGACGTTGGCCGCCCCCTGGCGCTCCCTCGACTCGAGCGTGTGGCCGCGCTCGGCGAGCAGCCGCAGCGTGTCGGGCGAGATCTCCCACTCCTCGTAGCGGATCTCGTCGGGCAGCCACTGGTGGTGGATGCGACCCGCCTCGACCGCCTCGCCGGCGTCCATGCCGTGGTCGACGAGGTTGAGGATCACCTGCAGCGTGGTGTTGATGATCGTCCGGCCTCCCGGGGAGCCGACGACGAGCAGCGGCCGGCCGTCGCGGGCGACGATGGTGGGCGACATGCTCGACAGCATCCGCTTGCCCGGGGCGATGCGGTTGGGGCGCGTGCCGATGCGGCCGCGCCCGTCGGTGCGGCCGGGGATGGCGTTGAAGTCGCCCATCTCGTTGTTGAGCAGGAAGCCCGCGCCCGGGACGACGATGCGCGACCCGTAGCTGTACTCGAGGGTGTAGGTGAGGGCGACCGCGTTGCCGTCGCGGTCGACGATCGAGAAGTGGGTGGTCTCCTCGCTCTCGCCGGAGTCGGCGAAGCGGGACGGGTCGCTGCGGCCGGCACGGTCGGGATCGATGGTCGACCGCCGCAGCGCCGCGTGCTCCTTGGAGATCAGCCGCGCGACCGGCATCTCCGGGTTGGCGTCCGGATCGCCGAGGTGCTCGGCGCGGTCGGCGAAGGCGCGTCGCATCGTCTCCGCCAGCAGGTGGAGGTAGGCGGCGGAGTTGTGGCCGAGCGCCTCGAGGTCGTACGCCTCGAGGATGTTCAGCATCTCGACGATGGCGACGCCGCCCGAGCTCGGCGGCGGCATGCCGTAGACGTCGAGGCCGCGATAGGTGCCGTGGATCGGTCGGCGCTCGACCGCCTCGTAGGCGGCGAGGTCCTCCTCGGTGACGAGCCCCCCCTCGGCGCGCATGAACTCGGCGACGAGGCGCGCCGTCTCGCCGCGATAGAAGCCGTCGCGGCCGTGCCGCTGGATGCGCCGCAGGGTGGCGGCGAGCTCCGGCTGCCGCCAGAGATCGCCGGGCTCGGGCGCCCGGCCGTCGTGGAGGAAGACGGCGGCGGTGGTGGGGAAGCGGTCGGCCTCGCGCTCGAGGTCGAGCAGGAACTTCCGCATCCCCCAGCTGGAGCGGATGCCCCCGTCGGCGAGGACGATCGCCGGCTGCACCAGCTCCGCCCACGGCAGGCTGCCGAGGCGCCGATGGGCGAGCCAGAGGCCGGCGACCGTCCCCGGCACGCCGACCGACAACAACCCTTCGTGGTTGGCGTCGTCGCGCACCTCGCCGTCGGCGTCGAGGTACATGCGCTCGGTCGCCGCGAGCGGCGCATTCT
>JBPEXA010000282.1:0-2123 GCA_052032135.1 Thermoanaerobaculia bacterium
CGGGACACCGACCGACGAACCCACGCTCCCGGAGCCCGAGGAGATCGATCCCGGCCACGTCGCCGAGATCTGCGCCCAGTTCAACATCGAGGTGCTCGGCCCGCCGCCGGCACCCGTGGCGTGAGGTGACGATGATGCGACGATTCACCGCACTCCTGTCCACGTCGGCCCTCGCGGTCGCGACGACCGGGGCGATCGCCCCGACCGCCGCGGGTGCCGCACCCTTCGAGGAGACGTTCTCGTTCACCGGCTCGACGGTCGAATGGACCGTGCCCGACGACGTCACCCAGATCACCGTCGAGGCGTTCGGCGCCGAGGGCGGCAGCAGCGCTGCGGCCGGCTTCGACGACGACAGCGGGGTCGAGTCCGCCGAGGCGGGGACGGGCGGTCTCGGCGGCTCGACCACCGCGACCATCGAGGTCACCCCCGGCGAGACCCTGACGCTCGCCGTCGGCGGACGCGGGGGCGATGTCTCCGCGACGGTCGTCTTCGGCGACGCTGCGGCGCCGGCGCAGGTGCTGGCGACGGCGTCTCCCGGCGACGCCGGCTTCAACGGTGGCGGCTGCGGCGCCGCGGGTGCGGCGGCGACGTCGACGGACTCCGGCGACACGGACTTCGACGCTGCGCTCTGTGAGGGCGAGGCATCGGCGTCGAACTCGTACCCGGAGATCGCAGAGGCTGCCGCGGTCGCTGCCGCCAGCGGTGGTGGCGGCGGCGCCACGACGGTGCAGCGGGGCGCCGAGGTGCTCGTCGCGGCCGGCGGTGGCGGCGGCGCCGGCGGTGCGGTCATCCGCAACACGCCCGACGGCGAGCTCGAGAAGACGACCGCGACGACCGATGGCGGCGACGGCGGCGGTGAGACCGGCGGCGACGGCGAGGCGTACTCGGAGACCACGCAGGCGGCCGGCGGCGGGACGCAGTCGGAGCAGGGGTTCTCCGGGCCGATCGACCCCAGCGACGATCCGAGCGTGGCGCAGCAGGGCGAGGTGGCGATGAACGGCGGCACGCTTCACGTGCTCTCGCTGGCCGGCGGCGGCGCGGGCGGCGGCTGGCACCCCGGCGGTGCCAGCCTCAGCGGCTCGAGCGGCGGTGGCGGGTCGAGTCATCCGATCACCGACACCTCGGCGGGCGTGCGTGCCGGTGACGGCCTGCTCCGGATCTCCGGTGAAGCCGTCCCGGAGACGCCAGCCGAATCGGACACGCCGAGCGCGGTCGACGCCGAGGCCGTCGAGGCACCCCGACCCCAGTCCCCCACGGCGGCACCGACCGTCGAGACCCCGACCTTCACCGGCTGACCGCCGGAACACACGAGAGGAATCCCCCTGATGATCCAGTCCACGTCCATCGGTCGCTCGCTGGCGACGATCGCACTCCTCGGCATCGTCGCCGCCTGTGGCGACGACGACGATGCCGCCGAGGCACCGACGACCACCGCCGCTTCCGACGAACCCGCGGTCGTCGAGGTCACCGCCGTCGACTATGGCTACGAAGACCTGCCGTCGACCATCGAGGCGGGCACGCAGTTGTCGTTGACCAACGCGTCGGCGAACGAGATCCACGAGCTCGTCGCCTTCCGACTCGCCGACGACGAGACCCGCTCGATCGACGAGCTTGTGGCACTCCCGCCGGAAGAGCTCCTCGGCCTCGTCGGCCCCGAACCGGCGATGGTGCTCCTGGCCCCGCCCGGCGGCGAGCAGATCGCCGCCGTCGGCGACGGCACCGTGTCGGAGCCCGGGCGGTACGGCGTGATCTGCGTGATCCCGACCGGCGCCGACCCCGTCGAGTACCTCGAAGCGGCGGCCGAGTCCGAGGGCGGCCCACCTCAGGTCGACGGCGGACCGCCGCACATCACCCAGGGCATGTTCGCCGAGTTCGTCGTCGAGTAGCGCTTCACCTGCGACCTCGGTGGTCCGGCTGCAAGCATGCGGTCGATGTACCCCGATCTGTTCTGGCTGCGGCAGCGCTTCGACGGACCCGTCGTCGCCGATCCTGCTGCCCGGACCACCGAGGCGCTCGCCGCCCTCGCGCTCGACGGCCGGGTCCGACGCGGCCAGTCGGTCGCCGTCGGCGTCGGGAGCCGCGGCATCGCGAACCTCGCGTCGATCGTCCGCGCGACCGTCGAC
>JBPEXA010000283.1:0-12543 GCA_052032135.1 Thermoanaerobaculia bacterium
CCCCCCCCCTCCCCCCCCCCCCCCCCCCCCCCCCTCCCCCCCCCCCCCGCTGCCGGCGACCGCCGCGGAGGCGGAGCGGATGTGGCAGTGGGCGCTCGACGACTGCCTGGAGCACTTCGGGCCCTACGAGGACGCGATGTCGGCGAGCTCGCGGGCGCTCTTTCACACCCGGATCTCGCCGCTGTTGAACCTCTGCCGGCTGCTGCCGCGCACGGTGGTGGAGGCGGCGGCGGGCGCCGAGGCGCCGTTGCAGAGCCGCGAGGGGTTCGTCCGCCAGGTGCTCGGCTGGCGCGAGTTCATGCGCCACGTCCATCGGGCGACCGACGGTCTCCGCGAGCTGCCCGACGGCGCCGCGGAGGTCGGAGAGCGCCCCGGCGACGGCGGCTGGGGACGGTGGCAGGAACGGGAGTGGCCGGCGGACGCCGACGGCTTCGGCGGCGCCGCCCCCTCGCGGTTGGGCGCCGATCAGCCGCTTCCCGCCGCCTGGTGGGGGACCCGTTCCGGCCTCGAGTGCCTCGATCGGGTGGTCGCCGAGGTGTGGGAGCACGCCTACACCCACCACATCCCGCGGCTGATGGTGCTCGCCAACCTCGCCACCCTGCTCGACGTCGACCCGCGGCAGCTCACCGACTGGTTCTGGGTCGCCTTCGCCGACGCCTACGACTGGGTCGTCGAGCCCAACGTCCTCGGCATGGGGACCTTCGCGGTCGGCGAGCTGTTCACGACCAAGCCGTACGTCTCCGGCGCCAACTACATCGACCGCATGAGCGACTATTGCGGGGGGTGTCGCTTCGACCCCAAGGACGACTGCCCGGTGACCCCCCTCTACTGGGCGTTTCTCGATCGCCACCGCGAGGCGTTCGACGACAACCATCGAATGCGCCTGATGCTCGCCAACCTCGATCGCCGCAGCGACGAGCGACGGGCTCGGGACCGCGACACCTTCGACCGCGTCACCGAGACGCTGGCTCGGGGAGAGACCCTGGAGGCTCGATCATGAGCGAACCGACCACCGCCCGCGACCGCCCCGTCTTCGTCACCGGCGCCACCGGCTACATCGGCGGCCGCCTGGTGCCCCGACTGCTCGATGCCGGCTACCGCGTCCGCTGCCTCACCCGCAACGAGGCGAAGCTGCGCAGCCGCACGTGGGCTCGCCACCCCGAGGTCGAGATCGTCGAGGGCGACGTCGGCGGCGAGGGCCTCGCGGAGGCGATGAGGGGGTGCAAGGCGAGCTTCTACCTCGTGCACTCGATGATCGCCGCCGGCGAGGACTACGCCGAGCGCGATCGCCAGCTGGCGCGCGCCTTCGCCGCCGCCTGCAGCGAAGCGGCGTGCGAGCGCATCATCTACCTCGGCGGTCTCGGCGAGACCGGGGAGGGGCTGAGCCAGCATCTCAGCTCGCGCCGCGAGGTCGAGTACGCGCTCGCCGAGGGGTCGGCCGAGGTGACCGTCCTGCGGGCGGCGATGATCATCGGCTCCGGCTCCGCCTCGTTCGAGATCCTCCGCTATCTGGTCGAGCGGCTGCCGATCATGATCACCCCCCGCTGGGTGAGCACCCCCTGCCAGCCGATCGCGGTCGCCAACGTCCTCGAGTACCTGGTGCGGTCGATCGCCACCCCGGAGACGGTCGGCGAGACTCTCGACATCGGCGGGCCCGAGGTGATGTCCTATCGCGAGATCCTGCAGATCATGGCCGAGTGTCTCGACCTGCCGCGGCGATGGGTGATCCCCGTTCCGGTGCTGACGCCCCGACTGTCGTCGCTGTGGATCCACCTGGTGACGCCGCTCAGCCGCCACATCGCCCGTCCACTCGCCGAGGGGCTGCGCAACCCGGTCATCTGCCAGGACGACCGCGCCGCGGAGCTGATGCCGCAGAAGCTGTTGACGGTGCGGGAGTCGATCGACGCCGCGCTCGGCAACCTCGAGAGCGATCGTGTCGAGACGGCATGGAGTGACGCCGGCGTCATCCCCGGTGATCCCGACTGGGCGGGCGGTACGACGTTCGAGCATCCCGAGCAGACCGAGGTGGCCGCCGGGCCGGTGGAGGTGTTCCGTGCGATTCGCCGCATCGGCGGCGGCAACGGCTGGTACGCCGCCGACATCCTGTGGCGCATCCGCGGCTGGATGGACCGCCTGGTCGGCGGTCCCGGCCTGCGCCGCGGCCGCCGGCACCCGGAGCAGCTCGGCTACGGCGACGCCCTCGACTTCTGGCGGGTCACCGGCATCGAGGCCAACCGCTTCCTCAAGCTGACGGCGGAGATGAAGGTGCCCGGGGAGGCGGTCCTCGAGTTCGAGGTCGAGCCGATCGACGGCCGCGGCGATGCGAGCCGGCTGCGCCAGACCGCGCGCTTCCAGCCGCGCGGCCTCTTCGGCATCCTCTACTGGTATCTGGTCGCCCCCTTCCACGGCATCGTCTTCAAGGGGATGCTGAACGGCATCAAGACCGAGGCGGAGCGACTGGCCGGCGAATCGCCGGCCGACGCCGAGGCGGCGACGACATGACGATCAAGGCGTCGGACCTCTTCGTCGCCTGCCTCGAGGAGGAGGGGGTCGAGGTGATCTTCGGGCTGCCGGGGGAGGAGAACCTCGACCTGCTCGAATCGCTGCGGACGAGCTCGATCCGTCTCGTCGTCACCCGCCACGAGCAGCATGCCGCCTTCATGGCCGCCACCTGGGGTCGGCTGACCGGACGAGCGGGCGTCTGCCTGGCGACGCTGGGGCCGGGGGCGACCAATCTGATCACCGGCATCGCGCACGCGCAGCTCGGCGGCATGCCGCTGGTGGCGATCACCGGCCAGAAGGCGATCCACGACAACCGCGAGGGCCAGTTCCAGATCATCGACGTCGTCGGCACCCTGCGGCCGCTCACCAAATGGAATCGCTCGATCGTCTACGGCTCGGCGATCCCCCACCAGGTGCGGCAGGCGTTCAAGACCGCCGAGGCGGAGCGGCCGGGAGCCGTCCACCTCGAGCTGCCCGAGGACGTCGCCCGCGAGCAGCTCGAGGGCGTCGAGCCCCACCGCCGTACCGACGCCCGCCGCCCGGTCCCCGACGGCGTGGCGCTCGATCGCGGCGCCGCGCTGCTGGCCGACGCCCGGCGGCCGCTGCTGCTGGTGTCGGCGGGCGCCAACCGCAAGCGGATCGGCCGCCGGCTGGAGAGCTTTCTCGCCGCCACCGGCCTCTACGCCGTCGTCACCCAGATGGGCAAGGGGGTGCTGCCCGACGACGACCCCCACAGCCTGTTCACGCTCGGCATCCACCGTCGCGACTACGTGCACGCGGCGATCGACGCCGCGGACCTGGTGGTCACCCTCGGCTACGACCCGTCCGAGTACCCTCCCTTCGCCTGGAACCCCGACGGCGACAAGCCGATTCTCCACGTCGACTTCAGCGCCGCCGAGCAGGACCGCTACTACGAGCCGCACGCCGAGGTGGTCGGCGACATCGCCCACGCTCTCGACGGCCTCGAGCGGCGCCTGGAGGGGGTGAGCTTCGACGTCGAGCACCTCGCCGAGCTGCGCGCCTTCATCGCCGAGAGGCTCGAGGAGGGGAGCGACAGCGACGCCTTCCCGGTCAAGCCACAGCGACTGGTCCACGACGTCCGCGCGGTGCTCGACCGCGAGGACATCCTCTCGCTCGACAACGGCATCTACAAGCTGTGGTTCGCCCGCCGCTACCCGGCCTACGTCGAGAACACCGTGCTGCTCGACAACGCGCTGGCGACCATGGGGGCGGGCCTGGGGGCGGCGATGGCGGCCAAGATGGTGCACCCCGAGCGCCGGGTGCTCGCCGTGTGCGGCGATGGCGGCTTTCTGATGAACAGCCAGGACCTCGAGACCGCCGTTCGCCTCGGCCAGGACCTCGTGGTGCTGATCGTCCGCGACGGCGGCTACGGGTTCATCCGTTGGAAGCAGGACGAGCTCGATCTGCCCGACTTCGCGATGGAGTTCGGCAACCCGGACTTCGTCCGCTATGCCGAGGCGTACGGCGCCCGGGGGATGCGGGTCGAGTCGGCCGAGGCGCTGGAGCCGACGCTGCGCGAGGCGTTCGACGCCGGCGGCGTCGTCATCGTCGACTGCCCGATCGACTACACCGAGAACGCCGCGCTCAGCCGCCGCCTCGACCGCGAGGCGAAACCGCTCTGCGACCAGGAGACCGAAGCATGACCCTCGAGAGTGTCAACCCCGCTACCGGCGAGACGATCGCCACCTACGAACCGCTCTCCGATGACGACTGCCGCGAGCTGCTGGAGGCGGTGCACACCGCCTTCCTCGAGTGGCGTCGCACCTCGTTCGAGGAGCGCGCCGGATGCCTCCGCCGCGCCGCCGATCTGCTGCGCGAGCGCAAGGAGGGGTACGGCGAGCTGATGGCGCGGGAGATGGGCAAGCCGCTCGACCAGGGGGTGTCGGAGGCCGAAAAGTGCGCCTGGGTGTGCGACTACTACGCCGATCACGGCGCGGAGCAGCTGGCCGACGAGCGGGTGGAGACCGACGCCGGCGAGAGCTTCGTCACCTTCCAGCCGCTGGGGGTGGTGCTCGCCGTGATGCCGTGGAACTTCCCGTTCTGGCAGGTGCTGCGGTTCGCGGCCCCGACCCTGATGGCGGGCAACGCCGCGGTGCTCAAGCACGCCTCGAACGTCCTCGGCTGTGCGCTGGCGATCGAAGGCCTGTTCCGCGACGCCGGCTTCCCGGCGCAGCTCTTCCGCACCCTGCTGATCGAGCGCGATCAGGTCCAGATGGTGATCGAGCATCCGCGGGTGCGCGCGGTGACGCTCACCGGCTCGGTGGGCGCCGGGCGGGCGGTCGCCAGCCAGGCGGGCGAGGCGCTCAAGACGACGGTGCTCGAGCTCGGAGGGAGCGATCCCTACCTCATCCTCGACGATGCCGATCTCGAGGCGGCGGTCGCCACCTGCGTGCAGAGCCGGCTGATCAACAGCGGCCAGAGCTGCATTGCCGCCAAGCGCTTCATCGTCCTCGAGTCGGTCGCCGAGGCGTTCGAGCGCCGCTTCGTCGAGCGGATGAGGGCGCTGACCATGGGCGATCCCTTGAAGGGTGACGTCGACCTCGGCCCCCAGGCGCGCGAGGATCTGCGGGACGAGCTGCACGACCAGGTCGAGCGCAGCGTCGCCGCCGGCGCCCGCTGCGTGCTGGGCGGCGAGATCCCCGACCGCGACGGCGCCTTCTACCCGCCGACGGTGCTCGCCGACGTCGGCCCCGGCATGGCCGCCTACGAGGAGGAGCTGTTCGGCCCGGTGGCGGCGATCATCCCGGTGCGCGACGAGGAGGAGGCGATCCGGGTCGCCAACGACAGCGACTTCGGCCTCGGCGCGGCGGTCTTCACCGGCGACGAGGAGCGCGGGCGCCGGATCGCCCGCAAGGAGCTCGACGCCGGGTGCTGCTTCGTCAACGACCTCGTCCGCTCCGACCCCCGTCTGCCGTTCGGCGGCGTCAAGGACTCCGGCTACGGTCGCGAGCTCGGACGGTGGGGGATCCGCGAGTTCGTCAACGTCAAGAGCGTCTGGATCGACTGAGGTCTCACAGCTGGCCCTGCACCAGCAGGGCGAGCGGCTCGACGAGCTTGTGGCGGAGCGGGCGGTTGGCCCATCGCTGATACGGGATCTTGATGCTGTTGCGCAGGTCGGCCTCGAAGGCGGCGCGCTGCTCGCGGGCGAACGCTTCGCCCATCACGTTGAGGTTGATCTCGTCGTTGAGCCGGAAGGAGCGCGAGTCGAAGTTGGTGGAGCCGGTCAGCACCCAGAAGTCGTCCACGATCAACAGCTTGGCGTGGTAGAAGGTCGGCCGGTACTCGTAGATCTCGATCCCCTCCTCGATCATCTCGCCCCACTTGCACTGCGAAGCGAAGTGGGCGAGGTTGGAGTCGGTCTGGCGGCCGGGCACCAGCACCTTGACGTCGACCCCTCGGCGGCGGGCGGCGATCAGCGCTTCCAGCACCAGCGAGTCGGGGACGAAGTACGGAGTGCCGATCAGCAGGCTGTCGCGCGCCGCCGAGATGGCGTGGAGATAGAGCGTCCGGGCGCTCTCGTTGCCGGTGCCGGGGGCACTGGCGATGAACTGCGCTGCGACGTCGCCCTGCGTCTCGAGCGGCGGGAAGTAGCGCTCGCCGGTGAGGATCTCGCCGCGCACCTTCTGCCAGTTCTCGTTGAAGGCGCCCTGCAGCTGGGCGACGGCGATCCCCTCGACCCGGTAGTGGGTGTCGCGGTAGTGCTCCTCGTCGTGGGCGTCGCCCGTCCACTCCTCGGCAATGCCGACGCCGCCGGTGAACCCGATGCGACCGTCGACGACGAGGATCTTGCGATGGGTCCGATGGTTGACGCGGTCGATCGAGTACCAGGCGAGCGGCCGGTAGATCTCCACCTCGACGCCGCTGTCGCTCATGTGGTCGATGAGGCTCTGGTCCATCGGGCGGCTGCCGACCCAGTCGAGGATGACGTTGACGTCGACGCCGGCCCGCGCGCGCTCGGCCAGCGCGTGAGAGAACTCGCGCGCGATGTCGCCCTTCCAGTAGACGAAGGTCTCGAAGTTGATCGACTGCCGGGCGCCGCGGATGGCCTCGAGCATGGCGGGGAAGATCTCGACTCCGTTCTGCAGGGTGTCGATGCGGTTGCCGTCGACCAGCGAGTGCCCGAACAGAGCGTTGATCTCCCTGCGGAACTGGGCGTCCCGCGCCGTGTAGTCGAGCTCGGGAAGCTCACTGGTGCTCGGCGCGTTGGGGGTCAGGTTGACGTAGACCAGGACCGCGAAGAGGGTGACGAGGGCGGTCGTGATGACGATGGTCCACATGCGGCGTCTCCGTGGTGGGTTCCCGCTCGGGGGGCGGGAGGGATCAGAACTCATAGCGATAGCCGAAGCGGGTCTCGGCTCCGTGCCAGCCGTCCCCGAGGCGGTGGTCGACAACGAGCTCGCCGTTGGGCGCGACGAGGCGCAGCCGCAGCAGATGGCGGTCGGTGTCGAGTCCGTGGCGGGCCTGGAGTCGGATCGACATGCCGCCCTCGCTGCGCTCGCGATCGAGGACGAACGGCAGGCCGAGCTCGACGCCGAGATAGCGCTTGCTGCCGACGCCGATCTTCGCCTCGAGGTCGAACGCATCCGGCGTCCGCTCGGCGGCCCATTCGTCCGCCTGCTGTTCGAGGTCGTTGCGCCACCGGCCGATCGGGCCGGAGGAGAGCACCGACTCGCGGACCAGCTTGCCGAAGTTGCTGAGCGCCTTGCCGGTCATCCAATCGAGCTCCTGCACGTCGGGGCCGAAGTGCCAGTGGGGGAAGAGCTCGGAACGGTGGATGCGATACCGCAGCTCGGCGAGCTCGCGGCTGCGGTTGTGGCCGATCATCTGCTCGAGCGCGCGACGCGTCCGGACCGAGCGGTAGAGCAGCTGCTTCCAGGTGCCGGTGCGGGGCTGCGCGTCGTCGACGCGGCTCTCGATGACCTCCCGGGCCTCTTCCTGCGCCCCCGCCGGCCCGCCGCTCGACAGCAGGCAGGCGAGCATCAGCAGTGCGCACCAGGGGGCGCGTCGCGGGTCGGGGGTCGATGGGGTCGTCCGGCACATCTCGCCGGAGGATGGCGCAAGCGGCATGCCACATCCCGCGATCCTGAGATTGCAGGGATCTCGCCGTTCGCGGGGGGTCCACCGGCTGTCGGTCGCGGGTAGTTCTTACAAACGACGTGTAGCCGCTGCCGGAGGGCGCGACCGTCCTCCGGGCCGATCCAGGCCGCCTGATCGGCGAACCTGCCCGCTGGCGCCTCGCCGCTCGACGGTGACAGGGGCAACGACGGCGGGTGGCACGCATCTCGCTCTCTCCAGGGTCGACGCGCATCGAACCCGTCACCCACCGTCAAAGGAGAACGTCATGGAACTGCTCATCTTTCTCATCATCGGCGCGATCGCCGGCTGGCTGGCCGGCGAGCTCATGAAGGGCCGTGGCTTCGGCCTCGTGGGCAACATCATCGTCGGTGTCATCGGAGCCTTCATCGGGGGGTTCCTGTTCCGCGCCCTCGGCATCGCTGCCGGCGGCCTCCTCGGCTCGATCGTGACCGCCTTGGTCGGCGCGATCGTCCTTCTGTTCCTGGTCGGCCTGATCAAGAAGGCCTGACCCCCTTCCCCGCGGCGGCCGCCGGATCCTCCCGCCGGCGGCCGCCCGCAACCTCTCGAATCGAAACGAAAGGAACCCCGACATGGCCCTCAAGCTCGAGCACCTGCCCCGCTACGGTGAGCTGACGTGGTTCCTATGGAAGTACGGCGGCTCGGACCTCTTCGACGGCAACGACGTCTCGCCCGAATGGATCGAGAAGAGCAGCGGCGACTCCGGGCCCGAGAGCTTCGCGGCCGATCTCGAACGGCTCGGACCGACCTACATCAAGCTCGGCCAACTGCTGTCGACCCGCGGCGATCTGTTGCCGCCGGCCTACATCGAGGCCCTCACCCGGCTGCAGGACGACGTCGAGCCGCTGCCGATCGGCGACGTGGAAGCGGTGTTCGAGGAGGAGATCGGCGTCAGCGTCGGTCGCGCCTTCGACACCTTCGACCCGACACCGCTCGCCAGCGCGTCGCTGGCCCAGGTCCATCGCGCGACGCTGCGCGACGGGCGGCAGGTGGCCGTCAAGGTGCAGCGGCCGGGGGTGCGCCAGACGCTGGTCAAGGACCTCGGCATGCTCGCCGACGTCGCCGAGCTGCTGAACGGACGCTGGGAGTCGATCGACCTGCCGTCGGTGGTCGCCGATCTGCGGCGGACGCTGCTGCGCGAGCTCGACTACGTGCAGGAGGTCGACCACATGCGGCGACTCGCCTGCCAGCTCGCCGACTATCCGCGACTGACGGTGCCCGCCCCGGTGCTCGACTTCTGCTCGTCGCGAGTGCTCACGATGGACTTCGTCCCCGGCCGCAAGATCACCGAGCTGCACCCGGTGGCGATGATCGACCTCGACGGCGCCGGTCTGGCGGAGCAGCTGTTCAAGGGCTATCTGGAGAACATCCTGGCCGACGGCTTCTTCCATGCCGACCCCCATCCCGGCAATCTGCTGCTGACCGACGACCACCGGATCGCCTTCATCGACCTCGGCATGGTCGCCGAGCTGACGGCCGACTTCCGCGAAAAGCTGCTGCGGCTGCTGCTGGCGGTCAGCGAGGCGAACGGCGAGGAGGCGACCCGCGTCGCCCGCAGCATGGGGACGCCGACCGACGACTTCGACGAGCGTGAGTTCGCGGTGCGCACCGAAGCGCTCGTCCAGCAGGTGTCGCGGCAGACGGTCGGCCGGATGAAGGTCGGCTCGCTGGTGCTCGAGGTCGAGAAGATCGCGCGCGCCACCGGCATCTGCATGCCGCGGGAGTTCTCGCTGCTGGGCAAGACGATGCTCAACCTCGACCAGATCGCCGCCCGCCTGGCGCCCGACTTCGATCCGAGTGAAGCGGTCCGCCGCCACGCCGCGGAGGTCGCCGAGCGGCAGATGCGGGAGAGCTGGTCGCCGAGCGCGCTGATCTCCCGCGTCATGGAGTTCAAGGAGCTGATCGAGAACCTCCCGCGGCGCGTCAACCGGCTGTTGGAGGTGGCGAGCGAGGACGGCCTGCGCATCAACGTCGACGCGCTCGACGAGACGACGCTCATCCGCGGCTTCCAGAAGGTCGCCAACCGCATCACCGCCGGCCTGGTGATCGCGGCGATGATCGTCGGCGCGGCGCTGATCATGCGCATCCCGACGAGCATGACGATGTTCGGCTACCCGCTGCTGGCGATGGTGCTGTTCCTCGGCGCCATGCTCGGCGGTTCCGTCTTGCTGTGGCGCATCCTGCGCCAGGACCGATGAGCCGGTATGCTGCCCGCCGACCGCGGGCGGCGACGACCACCCAGTCCCCCAGGCACCGACCGCTCGGTGCCGTCTCCGAGGCCACGATGCCCCCCGACACCAGCCGCCAGCTCGATTCGCTCGCCGCCGACCTGGCGGCGGCGGTGCAGCTGCGCAACATCGCGCGGCTGCGCGCCGGTCTCGAGCACGAGCTGCGATCACCGCTCAACGCGATGGTCCTCAACCTCGAGCTGCTGCGGGAGCTGCTGCGGGCCGAGGGGGGGGCGGGCGCCGTCGCCCAGCTCGAGCGGGTGGAGACGATCGGCAGCGCGGTCCGGCGGTTGCAGCACGGGCTCGACGCGCTGTTGCGCGAGACCGAGCCTCCCGGCGACACGGTCGAGGCGTTCGACCTCGGAGAGTTGGTCCGTGACGTCGCGGCGGTCGTCGACGCCGAGATGCGCCAGCGCGGCAAGCGACTCGAGGTCGGCGTGGACGGCGAGCCGACCCGCGTTCGCGGCCGGCGCGACGCGTTGCGCCAGGCGCTCTTGCACCTGCTGATCCGAGCGTTGCACGCGACTCCGGGGGGTGGCCGTGTGGAGCTGTCGGTCGAGCGGTCCGGCGGCGGCGCCGTGGTGGCGGTGCGCGATGAGGGCCCGCCGCTCGACGACCGGGCTCGCGATCGTCTCTTCGAACGCCCCTCCGCTCCCGACGACGACCGGCTCGGCCTGCACGTCGCCCACGAGCTGATCGCCCGCGACGGCGGCGAGCTGCGGCTCGTCGACTCGGGACCGGACGGCACCCTCTTCCACCTGGTTCTTCCGGAGGCTCGTCGTTGAACGTACCCCGTGCCCTGATCGTCGAAGACGACCCCAGCTCGCTCGTCGCGCTTTCTCAGCTCGTCGAGCTCGAGGGGTTCGAGACCCTCAACGCCACCACCCTCGACGAGGCGAGAGAGAAGCTCGAGGCGGAGGAGGTCGGCGTCGTGCTCTGCGACCTGGTGCTGCCCGACGGTCGCGGCACCGACCTGCTCGCGGAGCTGACCGAGCAGCCCGAGCCCGTCGACGTCATCCTGGTGACCGGCAATGCGAGCGTCGACACCGCGATCGAGGCGCTGCGGCTCGGCGCCTACGACTACCTGACCAAGCCGGTCGACGTGCCGCGCCTCAAGTCGCTCCTCGCCGGCCTCCACCGCTCCCGCGACATGCGCGACGAGATCTCGTCGTTGCGCGGCGAGCTGCGCAGCGTCGGGCGGTTCGGGTCGATGATCGGCAGCTCGGAGGCGATCCAGCGGGTCTACGACCTCATCGAACGCGTGGCACCGACCAACGCCTCGGTGTTCCTGATCGGCGAGAGCGGCACCGGCAAGGAGCTGGTGGCGTCTGCCGTTCACGAGATGAGCCGGCGCCGGAAGAACAAGTTCATCGCCCTCAACTGCGGCGCCATCACTCCGACGCTGCTCGAGAGCGAGCTGTTCGGTCACGAGAAGGGCGCCTTCACCGGAGCGACCAAGCGGCATCACGGCTACTTCGAGCGCGCCGACGGCGGCACCCTCTTCCTCGACGAGATCACCGAGATGCCGCTCGAGCTCCAGGTCAAGCTGCTCAGGGTGCTGGAGACCTCGACCCTCAACCGCGTCGGCGGCGACGAGCTTGTGCGGGTGGACGTCCGCATCATCGCCGCGACGAATCGCGATCCGGAGCAGGCGGTCGAGGACGGGAAGCTGCGCCAGGATCTCCTCTACCGCCTCAACGTCTTCCCGATCGATCTACCGCCGCTCAAGGAGCGCGACGGTGACGTCGAGCTGCTCGTCGAGGAGTTCCTGCGACGGCTCAACGAGCGCGAGGAGAGCCGCCGGCGGATCAGCGACGACGCCCTCGAACGGCTCGTCAAGTATCACTGGCCCGGCAACGTCCGCGAGCTCAAGAACGTCGTCGAGCGGGCGTTCATCCTCGCCGACGAGGTGATCGACAGCGACTGCCTGCCGGCGGAGGTCACCGGCGAGGAGCGGCCGAAGGGACCGTACCTGAGGGTACGGGTCGGCACACCGGTGGCGGAGGTCGAGCGGCGGCTGATCCTCGCCACTCTCGACCAGCTCGACGGCAACAAGAAGGAGGCCGCGGAGACGCTCGGCCTCAGCGTCAAGACGATCTACAACCGCCTCAACAGCTACGAGGAGGAGCAGCAGGCGGCGGAGGGGTAGGTCGACGCGGCGCGGCCGCCATGTAGACCTTGCAGAGCCGCTGCACGATCTTCCCGCTGAGGGGGACCGGCGCAGGTCGCTCCCACAGCTCGAGGTGCCAGTCGACAACGGGCAGGTCGGCGGGTCGGCGGCGGACGCTCGGGGTGGCACGCAGCCTGCACCAAGAAGGGGTGAAGGACCGAGTCAACGACATCGCAATCTCCCAGAAAGGAGCTCTCGAATGGCCAGCACCAACAACAACTCGAATCTGAGCACCGGTAAGAAGGCCGCCGCCGCCGCCGCGGTGGGCGCCGCTGCCGTCGCCGCCGGCGTCGCCTTCATGAAGAAGGGCGGCAAGCAGACCCGCTTCGAGGTCCGCCCGAGCGGAGATGGCTGGGGCATCTTCAAGAGCGGCAACGCCAAGCCCGAGTCGGTCTTCGAGGTGAAGGACGAGGCGATCACCGAGGCCCGGCAGATGGCCAACGACAACATGCCGAGCCAGCTGGCGATCCACCGCCTCGACGGCACCCTGCAGGACACCCACAACTACGCCGCCGAGTGAGCGGCGAC
>JBPEXA010000284.1:0-1896 GCA_052032135.1 Thermoanaerobaculia bacterium
CGGCGGCGAGGTCCCCTTTGCCGCTCGACGATCCGCCGGAGTTGATCAGGCCGACGCGCCCCATGTAGCAGTTCGCCACCTGCCAGCGCACCAGGTCGACCGGGTGGTCCGAGACCAGCTCGTCGTAGACCAGATCGTGGGTCTTGCCGAAGCCGACGGCGCGGTAGCCGCCGTTCTTGGTCGGCAGCTTCTGCTTGACGATGTCCGCCTCGATGGTGACGCCGATGTGATTCGCCTGAGCGGTCAGGTCGGCGGCGTCGTGGTAGTCGACCCCGTCGACCTTGAAGGCGGGATTCCGGAGGTAGCACCAGAGGATGGTCGCCAGCCCGAGCTCGTGGGCACGCGCGAAGGCGTCGGAGATCTCCTCGAGCTCCCGGGCGCTGTCCTCGCTGCCGAAGTAGATCGTCGCGCCGACCGCCGCCGCTCCCAGCTCCCACGCCTGCTCGACGTTGGCGAACAGCGTCTGACGGTAGCGGTTGGGGTGCGTCAGCAGCTCGTTGTGGTTGACCTTCACCACGAAAGGGATCCGGTGCGCCCAGCGGCGGGAGACGATGCCGAGCACCCCGAGGGTCGAGGCGACGGCGTTGCACCCCCCTTCGACCGCCAGCCGGACGATGCTCTCGGGGTCGAAGTAGATCGGGTTGGGGGCGAAGGAGGCCGCGCCGGAGTGCTCGAGACCCTGATCGACCGGGAGGATCGAGAGATAGCCGGTGCCGGCGAGCCGGCCGTGGTCGCGAATCCGGCCGAGGCGGACGAGCACCGGCGGCCGCCGGTCGGAGATGCCGAGCACCCGTTCGAGGTGCTCGGGCCCGGGCGCCTCGATCTGGTCGCGGGGAATCCCCTCGCATCGGTGTTGCAGGAGCTCGTCGGCCTCTTCGCCGAGGAGCTCCACGATCGCGTCGATCGTGCCGGTCGCACCTGCCACTGCCATCGTCCTCTCCTCCTGATCCTCGAGTGGCGGTCAGTCTACCCCGTCCGACGTCCGGCGAGCTCGGGCACGGCGGCGCCGGTCAGCCGTTCGACGACCTCCCTCACCGTCGACACCTCGTGGACGTCGGCGGCGCTCTTGCCCGCCTGCCAGTACTCGCGGCTGCCGGAGGCGTCGAGCGAGGCGCGGCGAAGCTGGAACAGCGACTTGACGGCGTAGACCATCCGCATCCAGTGCTTCCGCTTGCGCCCTCGCAACATCCAACGCGCGATCGGCCCGGCGCGCAGGCCGAGGCGACGAACGTACGGGGTGTCGATCACCGCCACCGGGACGCCGGTGAGGCGCTCGCTGTGGACGATGTCCTCCTCGCCGGCATCGATGATCGCCTGCTTGTACGGCTCGGAGGCGGTGCACTCGACGGTGGCGATCAGGCGGGTGCCGATCTGCACCGCCGCGTAGCCGATCTCCATCGCCTCCTCGAAGCGGCGGCGGCTCGCCACCCCGCCGGCGCAGACCACCGGCACGCCGAACGGCGCGAGCTCCTCGAACAGCGCTCGCGGATCGCGGTCGCCGGCGTGGCCGCCGGCGCGCCGGTTGACGGCGATCAGGCCGTCGGCGCCACCGGCGAGCCCCTTCTCCGCCCATCGCGCGGTGGTGACGTCGTGATAGACCACCCCGCCCGCCGCGTGCACCCGCTCGCACACCCAGCGTGGGTTGCCGAGCGAGGTGATGAAGAACCGCACCCCCTCCTCGAGGGCGATGTCGATCCACCGCGACATGCGCTCGAAGTATCGCTTCGACGACGCTTCGATCAGCGCGTTCATGCCGATCGGCCGGTCGGTGAGGGAGCGGATGAAGCGCACCCCTTCTCGAAAGTCGTGACCGTGCACGAAGGTGAGCGACACCGGTTGCAGCACACCGATCCCTCCCGCCGCGGAGACCGCCGCCACCAGCTCCGGGTTGCTGCA
>JBPEXA010000285.1:0-7022 GCA_052032135.1 Thermoanaerobaculia bacterium
GGACCTTGTTGGCCTCCTGCTCCTCCTTGAGGGTGACCGCCGAGCTCGACACCATCACCGCGCAGACGACGCACAGCGCCGCCGAGAAGAGCAGGGTGTAGAGCACGCTATGTCGCAAGGCGCGCCTCCCTTCTGCGGATCGCCCCGCGCACCACGAAGTGATCGATGGTGGAGGCGAAGACGTTCATGAAGAGGATCGCCAGCATGATCCCCTCGGGGTAGGCGGGATTGAGCACCCGGATGACGATCGCCATCACGCCGATCAGGAAGCCGTAGATGTAGCGGCCGGTGTTGGTGTGCGCCGCCGACACCGGATCGGTGGCCATGAACACCGCGCCGAACGCCCATCCGCCGAGGACGATCTGCCAGTGGAAGGGGACGTTGATCAGCAGGTTGGTGTCCGAGCCGACGGCGTTGAGCAGCGCGGTGGTGGCGAAGGTGCCGGCGACCATCGACACCATGATCCGCCACGAGCCGATGCCGGTGGCGACCAGCACGACGGCGCCGATCAGGCAGGCGAGGGTCGACGTCTCGCCCATCGAGCCGGGGATCAGGCCGAGCATCGCGTCCTTCCACGCGACCCCGCCCTCGAGAGCGGCGACGCCCCCCTCGGCGGCCTCGGCGAGCCAGGTGGCGCCGCTGTAGCCGTCGGGGCTGGTCTGGGCGGCGATCCACACCTTGTCGCCGGAGATCTCGACCGGGTAGGCGAAGAAGAGGAACGCCCGCGCCGTCAGCGCCGGGTTGAGGACATTCATGCCGGTGCCGCCGAACACCTCCTTGCCGACGATGACGCCGAACAGGATGCCGATCGCCACCTGCCACAGCGGGATCGTCGCCGGCAGGGTGAGCGGGAAGAGCATGCCGGTGACCAGGAAGCCCTCGTTGATCTCGTGCTTGCGGACGATGGCGAACAGCGCCTCGGCGTTGCCGCCGACCAGGAAGGTGACGATCAGCACCGGCAGGTAATAGAGGGCGCCGTGGACCGCGCAGGCGATCCAGTTGGCGGGGTCGAACGGCATGCCGAGCGCTTCCATGGCGGTGGTCTGCCAGCGGTCGAGCGGCAGCGCGCCGCCGGCGATCGCGCGGTGCGCCTGCAGGCCGGTGTTGTACATCGCCATGCCGACCGCGGGGATCAGCGCGATGACGACCGTCATCATCGTCCGCTTGAGATCGAGGGCGTCGCGGACGTGGGTGAAGCCGCTGGTGACCGTCCCCGGGGTGTAGAGGAAGGTGTCGGGCGCCTCGTAGAGCGGGTGGAGCTTGGCGAGCTTGCCGCCCGGCTCGAAGTGCCGCGCCTGGCGGTCGAGGAACTTGCGCAGGAAGCTCACTCAGCCCTCCTTCTCGATGATCGTCAGCAGGTTGCGCAAGTGGATGCCGTAGTTGTACTTGCTGGGACAGACGAAGGTCAGCACGCCGAGGTCCTCTTCGTCGAGCTCGAGCACGCCGAGCGCCTCCGCCTGCTCGATGTCGGTGGAGACCAGCGAGCGCAGCAGGTAGGAGGGCGGGATGTCGAACGGGAACACCTTTTCATAGAGGCCGATCGGCACGATCGCGCGGTCCGAGCCGTTCTTGGACGTCGTCATGTCGAAACGCCGGCCTGGCAGCAGCGCCGACACGAATACATTCGACACCGAGAACTTGTCGGTTCCAGGCGCCAGCCATCCGAGGAGCTCGCGTTCCCGCCCTTCCGGGAGCACCGTCACCTGGTTGTGGTGCCGGCCGAGGTAGCCGAAGATCTCGCCATTGGCGGCGCGGCCGTGGAGCGGCGATCCCGACACGATGCGGTGCTCGCCCGCCTCCAGCTCGCCGTCGAGCAGCTCCTCGAGGGCGGCGCCGACGCGGGTGCGCACCAGCCGAGGCTCGCGGACCGAGGGGCCGGCGATCGACACCACGCGCGAGACGTCGACGTTGCCGGTCTCGAACAGGCTGCCGATCGACAGCAGCGCCTGGTAGCCGATCCACCAGACGGTGCGGCTGCGACCGGCCGGCGCGAGCCGATGGATGTGCAGACCGGCGGTCCCCGCCGGATGCGGTCCGGCGAACGCCTCCTGCCGCACGTCGCCGGCCGACGGCATGGGGATCTCCGCCCCGGGCGCCGTGCAGACGAAGGTCGGTCCGGCGGCGAGCTTGGCGACGGCGGTCAGCCCGCGCTCGAAGTCGCCCGCCCGAGCGGCGATGATCGGCAGCGGGTCGGGGGCGAGAGGGCTCGAGTCCATCGCGGTGACGAAGATCGCCGCCGGCTCGCTGTCGGGTGCCGGCACCTTGCTGAACGGCCGTTGTCGCAGCGCCGTCCACTCGCCCGACTCGACCAGCAGATCGCGGATCTGCTCGCGCGTCATCGAGTTGGGATGCTGGCCGGTGTAGCTCTTGAAGCGGTTGCCCGCGGAGCGGCCGCCGCGCTCGGCGGAGGCGAGCTCGATGACCACCGACTGCAGCGCCCGACGCTCTCCACGGTGGACGGCGACCACCTTGCCGTCGCCGATCGCGGTGTAGAGCACGCCGGGCGTCTTCTTGTCCTCGAACAGCAGCTGGCCGCGCTGCACCGAGTTGCCGACCTCGACCTTCATCGTCGGCTTCATGCCGACGTAGTCGGCGGCCATCACGGCGACCCGCGAGACCTGCCGCCCGTCGTCGAGGCGTGCGTCGGGGCTGCCGGTGATCGGCAGCTTCAGCCCCTTACGAATCTTGTGCACTGCCATGGAGCGAGGTGTCCTGTTCCCTGTGAGCGTGGTGATCGCCGCCAGCGATCTCGGTCGAGCTTGTGAAAAAAATCACAAGCTGGTTCGCACGATGCTCTCCGGCCGAACCTGCCGCTGTCTGGTCGATCGATCGGTCGGGCCTGGGGTGGTTCAGCGAGAGGCTGCGGATCAGGAGATCGGCGGCGCCCGCCGCCTGCGTATTCTCCCCGACCTTCCGGACCGGGTCAACCGCCATCGCGGTCGGCGACCCGCCGCCGGATCGCCGCCAGGGAGTCGTCGGGCACGGCGGCGATGAGCGTGCGGGTGTAGGTGGATGCCGGCGAGCGATAGACCCGGGCGGCGGCGCCGAACTCGATCATCCGACCTTCCCTCATGACGGCGATCATGTCGGCCATGAAGCGGACCACCGAGAGATCGTGGCTGATGAAGAGATAGGCGAGGCCGCGGTCGCGCTGCAGATCCTTGAGCAGGTTCAGCACCTGCGCCTGCACCGAGACGTCGAGGGCGGAGACGCACTCGTCGCAGATCAGCAGGTCGGGGTCGACGGCGAGCGCGCGGGCGATCGCGATCCGCTGCCGCTGGCCGCCGGAGAACTCGTGCGGGTAGCGGTCGAGATGCGCCCGTTCGAGACCGACCTCGGCGAGCAGGCCGGCGGCGCGCTCGCGGCGGTCGTCGGCGCCGTCGCCGATCCCGTGGGTGGCCATCGGCTCGGTCACCAGGGCGTCGACCCGCATGCGGGGGTTGAGCGAGGCGTAGGGATCCTGGAAGACGAGCTGGAAGCGCCGCCGCAGCCGCCGCAACGCTCGACCGCCGACCGTCGCCAGATCGACGCCGTCGAAGACGACCCGCCCCGAGGTGATCGGCACCAGCTTCAGCATCGCCCGCCCCAGCGTCGTCTTGCCGCAGCCGGACTCGCCGACGAGGCCGACGGTCTGACCGGGGTAGATGTCGGGATCGACATCGTCGACGGCGCGGACGGCGGCGACGCCGCGCCGCAGCCAGCCGCCGCGGGCGCCGAACTCGACCGTGAGACCGCGCACCGCGACCAGCGGCTCGGCGCTCTCCGGCAGCACCTCCGCCTCCGTGTCGGCGCCCGGATCGGTCCCCGGGTGCAGCCGCCGCGGTCGACCACCGCTCCGCAAGTGGGAGAGATCGGGCTCGCCCCCGCGGTCGGCGGCGGCCAAAAAGTCGCTCACCGTCGGTAGGCGGCGGAAGTTCGAGTCGAGCCGCGGGCGGCACGCCAGCAGCCCGCGGGTATAGGGATGGCGAGGGCGCTCGAAGAGCTCGACCACCTCCGCCTGCTCGACGAGCCGGCCGTCGCGCATCACCGCCACCTCGTCGGCGATCTCGCCGATGACGCCGAGATCGTGGGTGATGAACAGCATCGCCATCGATCGCTCGTCGCGAAGGCGCCGCAGCAGCTCGAGGATCTGCGCCTGGATCGTCACGTCGAGGGCGGTGGTCGGCTCGTCGGCGATCAGCAGTCGCGGCGAGCAGGCGAGCGCAATGGCGATCATCACCCGCTGCTTCTGACCGCCGGACAGCTCGTGGGGATAGGCGTGGACCCGCTCGGCCGGCCGCGGGATGCCGACCTCCTCGAACAGCTCGACCACCCGCCGTCGCGCCTCGCGCCGCGGCACCCGCTCGTGGATGCGGATCGCTTCGGCGACCTGGCTGCCGACCTTGAAGACGGGGTTGAGAGCGGTCGCCGGCTCCTGGAAGATCATCGAGATCTGGGCGCCGCGCAGCTCGCGGAGCTCGGACGGCGGAAGGTGCACGAGATCGCGGCCGAGGTAGGCGACCGTCCCCGCCGTGATGGTGGCGGTGTCGGGGAGGAGGCGGAGGATCGACAGCGAGGTGACCGACTTCCCAGAACCGGACTCGCCGACCAGGCCGAGGGTGCGGCCGGGGGCGATCGAGAAGCTGACGCCGTCGACGGCGACGACCGACGGCGTCGTCTCGAAGACCGTGCGGAGCGAGTCGACCCGCAGCAGCGGCTCGCGGTCGGGGGCGGTCATCGATCCCCAGTCTACCCGTCCGCCCGCAGCTCCGGCCTGGGGGAGACGGGAGCCTCGACTATGATCGAGCCGCCGACAGCGCCGGGCGCCAACGCCCTTCGGCGCACGAAAGGAGATGCCGTGAGCGGACAGCGCCCGATCGCCGACATCGCACGACAGCTGGGGATCGCCGACGACCACCTCGTCCCCTACGGCAGCGACAAGGCGAAGGTGCGGCTGGCCGCGCTCGAAGGGCGGCCGCAGGGGCGGCTGGTGCTGGTGTCGGCGATCACGCCGACCAGCGCCGGCGAGGGGAAGACGACGACGTCGATCGGCCTCGCCCAGGGACTGGCGCGGATCGGCGAGAGCGTCTGCCTGGCGCTGCGCGAGCCGTCGCTCGGCCCGACCTTCGGCAAGAAGGGGGGGGCGACCGGCGGCGGAAAGTCGATCGTGGTGCCGACGGTCGACATCAACCTCCACTTCACCGGCGACTTCCACGCCATCACCAGCGCCAACAACCTGCTCGCGGCGATGCTCGACAACCACATCTACCACCGCAAGCCGCCCGAGCTCGACCCGCGGCGGGTGCTCTGGCGGCGGGTGATCGATCTCAACGATCGCGCGCTGCGCCACACCGTCGTCGGCCTGGGCGGCAAGCTGCAGGGGGTGCCGCGCGAGGGGGGCTTCGACATCACCCCCGCCTCGGAGGTGATGGCGATTCTCTGTCTGGCGGAAGGGGAGGACGACCTGCGCCGGCGGCTCGGACGGATCCTGGTCGGCTTCACCTACCAGGAGGAGCCGGTGCTGGCGAGCGACCTCGGCGCCGTCGGCGCGATGATGGTGCTGCTGCGCGACGCCATTCAGCCGAATCTGGTGCAGACGGTCGAGGGGGTGCCGGCGTTCGTCCATGGCGGGCCGTTCGCCAACATCGCCCACGGCTGCAACTCGGTGCTGGCGACGCGGATGGCGATGGCGCACGCCGACTGGGCGATCACCGAGGCGGGGTTCGGTTTCGACCTCGGCGCCGAGAAGTTCTTCGACATCAAGTGCCAGTCGGCGGGGCTCGACACCGCGGCCGTGGTGCTGGTGGCGACCCTGCGCGCGCTGAAACGCCATGGCGGCGTGGCGCGCAAGAAGGTCGCCGAGCCGAATCCGCGCGGGGTGGAGAAGGGGATCCCCAACCTCCAGAAGCACATCCAGAACATTCAGGCATTCGGCGAGATCCCGGTGGTCGCCCTCAACCGTTTCGACACCGACACCGACGAGGAGATCGCCGTCGTGCGCGTCGCCTGCGAAGCGGCCGGGGTGCCGTTCGCGGTCTCCGACCATTTCGCCCGTGGCGGCGAAGGAGCCGAAGAGCTGGCGCGAACGCTCCTCGAGCACGTCGAGGAGCACCCGTCGAGGTTCCAGCCGCTGTATGAGTGGACCGACCCGATCGAGGACAAGATCGAGAAGGTGGCGCGCACGATGTACGGCGCCGGCGAAGTGGTCTATTCGAAGCTCGCCCAGAAACAGAAGGGGCGCCTGGAGGCGCTCGGCTACGGCGAGCTGCCGGTCTGCATCGCCAAGGCGCCGACCTCGCTGACCGACGATCCGAGGATCGCCGGTCGCCCGGAGGGGTTCGACGTCACCGTGCGCTCGTTCGAGCTGTCGGCGGGAGCCGGCTTCGTCATCCCGCTGCTCGGCGACGTGATGCGGATGCCGGGGCTGCCGCGCCGCCCGCAGGCGGAGTCGATGGACCTCGTCGACGGCGAGACCGTCGGCCTGATGGGGGCATGAGCGCCGGCGGCACCGTCGTCCTGCTGCACGGCCTCGCTCGCGGGCCGGCGTCGATGGCGATGCTGGCGGCCCGGCTGCGACGCCGCGGCTTCGAGACCTCGACGCTGCGTTACCCGTCGCGGCCGCCGAGCTTCGAGGCGGCGCTGACGGCGATCGCGGCGGAGCTCGACCGTCGCGGCCTGGCGGGCGAGCATCCGCTCTGCTGGGTCGGCTATTCGCTCGGCGCGCTGCTGGTGCGGGCGTACGTCGCCGAGCACGAGCGGCGCGGCGACCGGGTGGTGATGCTGGCGCCCCCCAACGGCGGCAGCGCATTGGTCGACACCCTCGGCCCCTCCCGCCTCTTCCGCTGGGCGTTCGGCGAGCTCGCCAGCGAGCTCGGCACCTCGCCGCAGTCGCTGCCGAGGCGGCTGCCGGTGCCCTCCGCCGAGGTCGGCGTCATCGCCGGTCGGCGGTGGGTCAACCCGCTCGGCCCGCTGCTGCTCGACGACGAGCACGACGGGACGGTCAGCGTCGAGAGCACCCGGCTGGCGGGGATGCGCGACCACCT
>JBPEXA010000286.1:0-2627 GCA_052032135.1 Thermoanaerobaculia bacterium
CGAGCAAGCCGCGGGCGAAGGCGGCCGCCGGCGCGGAGAGCGCCGCGCAGGACCGCCTGGAGGAGGCGCGGCCGCGATCGCTCGGACGGATGGTGGCGGTCGGGCCGGCGACGCCCCCGACGCCGTCCACCGGCGGCACCGCCGAGCCCAACGACGCCACCTGGGGCGACATGTTCTTCCAGGGGTACGGCACCAACCCGTTCGTCGACACCGAGGACGACCCGCTGTCGACCTTCGGGCTCGACGTCGACACCGGCTCCTACACCGTGGCTCGCAGCTACCTGCGGCGCGGGGTGCTGCCGCCGGCCGACGCGGTGCGGGTCGAGGAGTTCGTCAACTACTTCGACTACGGCGATCGACCGCCGTCGCGCCGCGACTTCGCGGTGGCGGTCGAAGGGGCGCCCTCGCCCTTCGCCGCGACCGCGCGGACGCACCTGCTGCGCTTCTCGCTCCACGGCCGGGAGATCGCGGCCAACCGGCGCGCTCCGGCGGTGCTCACCTTCGTCGTCGACGTCTCCGGCTCGATGCAGCGCGAGAATCGGCTCGAGCTGGTGAAGCGAGCTCTGCGGCTGCTCGTCGAGCAGCTCGACGCCGGCGACGCCATCGGCCTCGTGGTCTACGGCAGCCGTGGCGAAGTGCTGCTGTCTCCGACCAGCGATCACCGTCGCGTCCTGGCGGCGATCGACCGCCTGCGGCCGGGCGGCTCGACCAACGCCGAGGAGGGGCTGCTGCTCGGCTACCGCGAGACCCGTCGCGCCTACCGCGAGGGTGCGATCCACCGCGTCATCCTCTGCTCCGACGGCGTCGCCAACGTCGGCCGGACCGGCCCGGACTCGATCCTCGAGCGGATCGCCGCCGAGGCGGAAGCGGGGATCGAGCTGACCACCGTCGGCTTCGGGATGGGCAACTACAACGACGTCCTGATGGAGCAGCTCGCCGACCGCGGCGACGGCAACTACGCCTACGTCGACGACCTCGACGAGGCGAGACGGGTGTTCGTCGAGAACCTCACCGGCACCCTGCAGACGATCGCCGCCGACGCCAAGGTGCAGGTCGAGTTCGAGCCGGCGATGGTCCAGAGCTACCGGCTGCTCGGCTACGAGAATCGCGACATCGCCGACCGCGACTTCCGCAACGACGCCGTCGACGCCGGTGAGATCGGTGCCGGCCACCAGGTGACGGCGCTCTACGAGGTCAAGCTTCGCGACCGTGGTCCGTCGCGCGGGCCGGTGGCGACGATGCGGCTGCGGTATCGCTCGAAGCGGAGCGGCCGGATGGTCGAGGACGCGGTGGTGCTGCGACGCGCCGAGCTCCACGACGACTGGCGTCACGCCTCGCACGCGCTGCGCACGGCGAGCGTCGTCGCCGAGTTCGCCGAGATCCTCCGCGGCTCGTACTGGGCGAAGGACGCCGACCTCTGGCAGCTGGCGGGCCGCGCCCGCGGGCTGCGGTTCACGGGGCCGTCCGACTCCAGGATCGCGGAGCTCGTCGAGCTGATCGAGACCGCCGCCCGCCTGCGCGACGCCCACGGAGATCCCGGTGGCGACCCGCCGGACGAGGAGTTCGACGGCGACGGCGGCGGCGACGGCATCGAGCGCGGCGGCCCGCCCGGAGCGTGATCGGTCGCCGTCGAGCGACGCCCCCGGCCCGGCGACGGGTCGGGGGCGTCGTGCTAGCCTGATCACGGTGAAACCGACCCGGCCGGTCGCCGCCGCCCTCGCGACCCTGCTGCTCCACGGCATCGCCTTCTCGCAAGGAGGGCCGTCGATCCGGCTGCTCGAGCCGCCGATCGGCCTCCACACCGGCTCGCTGGCGATCGGCGCCGTCGTCGAGGGGGACGGGGTCGAGCGGGTCGATTTCCTGCTCGACGGAGCGCTGGCGATGAGCCGCCGACGCCCTCCCTATGGCGTCACCCTGCGGCTCGGCGACGCCCCGCGACCGCGAGAGGTGACCGCGATCGCCGTCGGCGACGATGGCCGCGAGCTCGCCCGCGACCGCATCACCATCAACCTCGGGCCGTTCCGCTTCTCCGTACGCCTCATCGAGCCGACGCCGAGCCAGCTCTATCGCCAGAGCGTGCCCGCGCGAGCGCAGCTCACGCTGCCGGTCGACGACCGCCTCGACCGCATCGACTTCCTGCTCGAGGAGACGGTCATCACCACCGTCCGCGAGCCCCCGTTCCGCGTCGACCTGCCGCTGCGCGACGCCGGTGAGCCGACCTACGTCCGCGCCATCGCGTACCGCGAGGACGGCAGCTCGGCGGAGGATCTCGTGTTCATCAACTCGTCGCGCGACATGGCGAACCTGAAGATCAACTTCGTCGAGCTCTACACGACGGTGCTCGATCGCAAGGAGCGGCCGATCGACGGCCTCGCGCGGACCGACTTCGCGGTGGTCGAGAACGGCGAGCCGCAACCGATCCGACGGTTCGAGCGGGTGCTCGACCGTCAGGTGCACCTCGGTATCGTGCTCGACACCTCGCTGTCGATGATCGAGGAGCTGCGGGAGACCCAGAAGGTCGCCGCCGCCTTCCTCGAGCGGATGCTGCGGCCGGAGGACCGCGCGACGGTGATCGCCTTCGCCGACGAGCCGACGGTGCTCGTCCCCTTCTCGAACGATCTCACCGC
>JBPEXA010000287.1:0-2453 GCA_052032135.1 Thermoanaerobaculia bacterium
CCCTGCTGGGCCAGCACGTTCGTGATCGCCGCCGTCAGCGTCGTCTTGCCGTGGTCCACGTGACCGATCGTCCCGATGTTCACGTGGGGCTTCGTGCGATCGAACTTTTCCTTCGCCATGATTCCTCCTGGTGGTCCCTGCTAGCTCTGCTCAGCCTGCGGCCTTGGCGACCACTTCTTCGCTGACCGCCTTCGGTGCCTGTTCGTACGACGAGAACTGCATGGTGTAGGTCGCCCGCCCCTGGGTCTGCGACCGCAGGTCGGTGGCGTAGCCGAACATCTCCGAGAGCGGCACGCGGCACGACACCACCTGCGCGTTGCCCCGCGCCTCCATCTGCTGCACCCGCCCGCGGCGCGAGGTGATGTCGCCGATGACGTCGCCCATGTACTCCTCGGGCGTCACCACCTCGACGTCCATCACCGGCTCGAGCAGCACCATGCCGGCGGTGTCGCAGGCGTTCTTGAACGCCATCGAGCCGGCGATCTTGAACGCGAGCTCGGAGGAGTCGACATCGTGGAACGAGCCGTCGTAGAGGTCGACCTCGACGTTGGAGACCGGATAGCCGGCGAGCGGCCCGGTCTCCATCGCCTCGCGGATGCCCTGCTCGACCGGCTTGATGAACTCCCGCGGGATGACGCCGCCCTTGATCTGGTCGTTGAAGACGAACTCCTCGTCGCTCGGGCGGATCTTGATCTTGCAGTGGCCGAACTGGCCGCGACCGCCGCTCTGGCGGACGAAGCGACCCTCGGCGTCGGCCTCGCGGGTGATCGCCTCCTTGTAGGCGACCTGCGGACGGCCGATGTTGGCGCCGACCTTGAACTCCCGCAGCAGCCGATCGGTGATGATCTCGAGGTGGAGCTCCCCCATCCCCGAGATCAGGGTCTGGGCGGTGTCCGGATCGGTGTGGACGCGGAAGGTCGGGTCTTCCTGCTGCAGCTTCTCGAGCGCCAGGGCGAGCTTCTCCTGATCGGCCTTGGTCTTCGGCTCGATCGACACCGCGATCACCGGCTCCGGGAAGCTCATCGACTCGAGGACCACCGGGTGCTTCGGGTCGCAGATGGTGTCGCCGGTGGTCACCCCCTTGAGCCCGACGGCGGCGGCGATGTCGCCGGCGCGCACCGCCGAGATCTCCTCACGCTTGTCGGCGTGCATCTTGAGCAGCCGACCGACCCGCTCCTTGCGGTTGCGGGTCGCGTTGAGGACGTTGCCGCCCGCCTCGACCACGCCGGAGTACACCCGGAAGTAGGCGAGGTGGCCGACGAACGGGTCGGACATGATCTTGAAGACCAGCGCCGCGAACGGCTCGTCGTCGGACGACGGGCGCTCGCTCGCCTCGCCGCTGTCGGGATCGACGCCGTGGATCGGCGGGATGTCGAGCGGCGACGGCAGGAAGTGGACGACCGCGTCGAGCAGCGGCTGCACCCCCTTGTTCTTGAAGGCGCTGCCGCACAGAACCGGCTGCAGCTGGTTGCCGATCGTCGCCCGCCGCAGCGCGCCGATCAGCTCGTCGTTGGTGACCTCCTCGCCGGAGAGGTACTTCTCGAGCAGCTGATCGTCGGTCTCGGCGACCAGCTCGACCATCTCCTCGCGCGCCTTGTGGGCGGCGTCGACCAGCTCGGCCGGGATGTCGACGACCTCGTACTCGGCACCGAGCGTCTCGTCCTTGTAGAGGATCGCCTTCATCTCGACGAGGTCGATCACCCCCTGCAGGTGGTCCTCCTTGCCCCACGGCAGCTGCACCACGACGGGCGAGGCGCCGAGGCGCGACTTCATCATCGAGACGCAGCGCTCGAAGTCGGCGCCGACGCGATCCATCTTGTTGACGAAGGCGATGCGCGGCACGGCGTACTTGTCCGCCTGACGCCACACCGTCTCCGACTGCGGCTCGACACCGGCGACGGCGTCGAACACGGCGACCGCGCCGTCGAGGACGCGCAGCGATCGCTCCACCTCGGCGGTGAAGTCGACGTGGCCGGGGGTGTCGATGATGTTGACGCGGATGTCGTTCCAGAAGCAGGTGGTCGCCGCGGCGGTGATCGTGATGCCGCGCTCCTGCTCCTGCACCATCCAGTCCATCGTGGCGGTCCCTTCGTGGACCTCCCCGATCTTGTAGCTCACGCCGGTGTAGTAGAGGATCCGCTCGGTGGTCGTGGTCTTGCCGGCGTCGATGTGCGCCATGATCCCGATGTTGCGGATCTTCTCCAGAGGTACTTGCCTGCCCATCTTCGTTCTCGTTTCGTCGGTCTCGTCGTCGGCCGCTACCAGCGGTAGTGCGCGAACGCCTTGTTGGCGTCCGCCATCCGGTGGGTGTCTTCGCGCTTCTTGATCGCCGCGCCGCGCTTCTCGGCCGCGTCGAGGAGCTCGCCGGCGAGCTTCTGGCGCATCGTCTTCTCACCGCGGCTCTTGGCGGCGGCGATCAGCCAGCGAAAGGAGAGCGCCAACCGTCGGTCGGG
>JBPEXA010000288.1:0-12800 GCA_052032135.1 Thermoanaerobaculia bacterium
ACGACCGTCGAGCCGATGTCGATCGACGCGACGTCGTAGCGCAGCGGCGCCCGACCGTCGAGCTCGATGCGTCGCTCGTCGGCGTCGATGCCGGTCATCGCCGAGAGCACGACGTCGGCCCCCGCCCGGCGGGCGAGCGGCACGACGTCGATCTCCAGCTCGTCGGCCGTGTACTGACCGGCGACGAACCCGGGGACCATCCCCGAATAGACGGCGATCGGCCGGTCGAGCACCACCGTCGTGCGCAGGCCCGCGGGCGGATTCATCACGAAGCGCTTCAACACCTGCACGTGGGCGTGCCCGCCGCCGACCAGCACGAGTTGAGCGCGATCGTCGGGCTCGCTCGAGGGGGGTGTCTGCATGGGAGCGGCATCCAATAGGATCGTCGACGATGCCGAAGCGGAATGATACTCGCGCCGTCACCGCCACCATCGGCGGCCTTCCCATCCTCGCCCTGCTGTCGAGTCTGACCGCCTGCACGGCGGGCGTCGACGCGGGATCGACGGAGGCCGACCGGCGTGCGGCACTGGCGGCGATGATCGCCGACAACCACGAGGCGTTCCCCGACGTGCCGACCATCGACGCCGCCGAGGTGGCGCGCCGGCTGCGGGACGGGAGAACGGTCCTCGTCGATGCCCGCGAGCCCGAGGAGCGAGCGGTGTCGCGTATCCCGGGCTCGCTCGGCGCCGAGGAGTTCGAGCGCCGTTCGGACGAGCTCCGCGGTCGCGAGGTGATCACCTACTGCACCGTCGGCTACCGCAGCGCGGAGTACACGAGATGGCTGCGCGCCGACGGTTGGGACGCCGTCAATTTCGCCGGCAGCATCCTCGCCTGGACCCACGCCGGCGGCGAGCTGGTCGATCCCGAGGGTCGGCCGACGCGCCGGGTGCACGTCTACGGCGAGCGGTGGAACCTCGCCGCCGACGGTTACGAGACGGTCTGGTAGCCCGCCCGGCCGCTACTTCTCGACGATCTGCAGCGCGCCGCTCGGGCAACGGGCGACGGCGGCGCGCACCCGATCCGCCGAGGCCTCGCCCGGCAGGATCCACGGCTTGCGGTCGAGGTCGAAGACCTCGGGGAGCCCTCGCACACAGTTGCCGGAGTGGGTACAGACGTCGGCATCGAAGGTGACGTCGAGCTCGGGGCCGGTGTAGGTCTTGCGGGCCATCGAAACCTCCTTCCACGGCGTCGGGCCGGCATCGCGCACCGACGACGCGCCCACTCTACTCCGCCGGCGGCGACCCGCCACTCCGCCGGCGGCGACCGGCTACTTGGCCGGCGGCGACCGGCTCCTCCGCCGGCGGCGACCCCGCTACTCCGCCGGCGGCGATTCCGGGCGCGGTCGCCACGCCTCGTCGAGGTCGAGCACCCGCACCCTCGGCCAGGTCTCCGGCCACCGCTTCGACGCCATCCGCTGCGCGAACACCTCGGCGGCGTTGGCGAACGCCAGGTTGGGGCGGGCGACGAGCCGCATCAGGTCGTCGACGCCGTGCGGCGCCAGGACTTCGATGGCGCCGCGCTCGTCGAGCCGGGCGGCCACCGAGGTGCAGGTCTCGGTCCAGGTCGACAGCGAGTCGACGGTCGAGGCGTAGGGTGGCTCGTCGTTGCTCTCGTGGATCCACGCCTGATTGACCACCTCCCACCGCGGGCCCGGCAGCAGGCTCTGGAGTCGTGCGGTCAGCTCGGCGTCGATCTCGGGTGAGGCGTGCCGGCGATCGAAGTAGACGACGTCGACGTCGCCCGGAGGGTGGCGCTCGACGAAGCCGTGGAGGCGGTCCCAGACCACGTTGCGCAGCGCGCCGGCGGTCACCCAGCCGTCGGGCAGCTCGAGCGTCCGGACCGCGCGCAACAGCGCCACGAAGCCCGGCTCCGACTCCAGGATCGACCTCAGCTCGGCGTGCGCGCCCATGGCTCATTGTAGGGGCGCCGTCGGGTCCGGCGCCGTCGGATAGGGTCACGGCATGGCGATCGAGGGTTGCGTCGACTTCCTCCAGCGGCTGATCCGCACCGAGAGCCTTCCCGGCGAGGAGGGGCCGCTCGCCGAGCTCGTCGCCGCCGAGATGCGCTCCCTCGGCTACGACGAGGTGCGCCTCGACGACGCCGGCAACGTCGTCGGCCGGGTACGGGGCGGCGACGGACCGGCGGTGCAGTTCAACACCCATCTCGACCACGTCGCGGTCGGCGACCCGCAGCGCTGGCCCCGGCCACCGTTCGGCGCCGAGATCGCCGACGGCAAGGTGTGGGGGCGCGGCGCGGTCGACATCAAGGGCCCGCTGGCGGCCCAGGTGCACGGCCTGGCGCCGGGCGAGACGCCGTTTCCCGGTGACGTCTACGTCTCCTGCGTGGTGCAGGAGGAGATCGGCGGCGTCGGCGCCCGCTATCTCGCCGAGCACCTGACGACCCCGGTGGTGGTGATCGGCGAGCCGAGCTCCAACACCGTCCGCCGCGGGCACCGCGGTCGCACCGAGCTGGTGGTCCACGTCGTCGGCCGCAGCGTGCACGCCAGCATCCCGGAGCAGGGGGTCAACCCGCTGCTGTCACTCGGGCGGTTGCTGTCGCGGCTCGACGAGCTGGAGCCGGCGCAGCATCCCGAGCTCGGCGCGAGCAGCGTCGCTCCCACGCTGCTGCGCACCGATCAGACCAGCGCCAACGTGGTGCCCGGCGAGGTGTGGCTCACCTGCGACTGGCGCAACGTTCCCGGCGAGTCGGCCGACGACGCCGTCCGCGCTCTCACCGCGCTGCTCGAAGCGTCGCTCGGCGAGGGGGCGCTCGGCACCGTCACCATCCCCGAATTCGAGCGTCGCACCTACACCGGCCTGGCGATGACGATCCCCGCCGACAACCCGGCGTGGATCCTGGGACTCGACCACCCGGTGGTCGTCACCGCCTCTACCGCGCTCGCCGAAGCGACCGGCCGCGAGGCGCCGGCCGGCGTCTGGGAGTTCGCCACCGACGGCGGCCATTTCGCCGCTCGCGGCATGTCGACGATCGGCTTCGGGCCGGGCGACCCCCACCTCGCCCACACCGTCGACGAGCACATCGAGATCGCCGAGCTCGAGGTTGCCCTCGACGTCAACCGTCGGCTGGCGGTCGCCTACGGCGGCGGCTGAGGACGGCGCCCGCGGCTACCGCACGACGAAATCGTCGACGTGCTCCGCCGGTGGCGGTCGGGTGGCGAGCGACACCGCGATCAGCAGCGGCACGTTGGCCAGCAGCCCCCAGACGCCGGGGTGGACCCCCTGCCACTGGAGCTGCGGCCACAGGTTGCAGGCGATCACCACCAGGAAGCCGGCGCCGAGCCCGGCGAGCACGCCGGCCGCCGTCGCCCGCCGCCAGAAGAAGCTGACGAGCAGCACCGGGAAGAGCTGCGCCAGGAAGCCGTAGGAGAGCAGCAGCAGGAGCACCAGATCGAGGCTCGAGATCACCGCGAAGTAGTAGGCGGCGATCCCCACCAGCACCACCACCACGCGGATCAGCCGCGTCTGCGCGCGGTCGTCGAGCAACGGTCGGAAGCACGGCTTGTAGAGGTCGCGCACCAGCACCGAGCCGGCGGCGTGGAGGATGGCGTCGCCGGTCGACATCGACGCCGCCAGCGCGCCGGCGCAGAAGAGCCCCACCACCACCGCCGGCAGCTCGAGGCTGGTGAGGATGGTCGGCAGGATGGCGTCGGCGGGCTCGACCCCGGGGAAGCGCAGGATGCCGGCGAAACCGATGAAGAGGATCGGGATGAGGAAGATCTGGAAGGTCGGGTAGAAGACCACCGTCTGCTTGAGGGTGCGCACGTCCCTCGCGGTGTAGATCTTCATGAAGAAGTGCGGCCACAGCGAGAAGCCGAGTGCCGAGACGACGACCGCGCTCGAATAGCCGCCCCAGCTCCACGGGTCGCCGCCGCCGGTGAGGCCGGGGGCCTCGAGCATCTCCGGCACCGTCCGCGCCAGCTCCTCGAACATCGCGCCGACGCCGCCGTAGAGCTTCCACGGCAGGTAGAGACCGAGCGTCCAGGCGAGCACCATCATGAAGATCCCCTGGAAGGTGTTGGTCCACGCCACCCCCATGACGCCGCTCGCCAGCACGTAGACCATCACCACGCCGTAGGCGATCGCGGCGCCGAGCCAGATCGGCACCCTGCCCTCGGTCACCACGTTGAAGACGTAGCCGGCGCCCTTGATCTGCAGGGTGAGGTAGGGGACGAAGGCGATCAGCGAGATCACCGCCAGCACCCCGGAGAGGGTCGAGCTCCGGAAGCGGTGCGAGAACAGCTCCGCCTGGGTGACGTAGCCGAAACGGCGGCCGAGCCGAGCGATCCGCGGCCCGAAGAAGTACCACGGCACCAGACCGATCGTGCCGTAGGCGAGGATGTAGAAGGCGGCGGCGCCGCGCGAGTAGGCCCAGCCGGGGCCGCCGAGGAAGGCGAAGGCGCTGAAGATCGAGGCGCCCATCACGAAGTAGAGCACCAGGAAGCCGAGCGAGCGGTCGCCGGCGACGTACCCCTCGGTGCCGGCGGAGGCGCGCCGGCCCGACAGAACGCCGAGCGTCAGCGACAGCGCGAGGTAGCCGACGGTGACGCCGAGGACCTGCAGCCAGTCGGCCAATCAGCGGTCCTCGTCGTGCAGGCCGCGGCGCGCTTCCCACAGATAGAGCGCCAGCATGACGACGAACGACACCACGACCGCCGCCGCCAGGTAGAAGAGCGACAGCGGCATCCCCAGCACCAGCGGCGTGGCGGCACCGAACCACGAGTAGACCGGCCACAGCAGCGCCACCGCGACCGCCAGGAAGTAGACCACCACCGCCGCGTAGACCCGCCGCTCGGCGGCCGGCTGGCCGGACGGGAAGATTCGCAGGTCGCCCACCTCAGCCGTCGGCGAGCGCCGCGGTGATGCGCTCCACCAACGCCTCCGCCCGGGCGTCGTCGAGACGCCCCGCCGGCCAGCCGATTCCCAGTCCGCCGTCGTCGGTCTTGGGGATGATGTGGAAGTGGACGTGCATCACCGCCTGGTGAGCGGAGGCGCCGTTGTTCTGGAGCACGTTGTACGCGTCGGCGCCGGTCGCCGCCATCACCGCCCGCGCCAGCCGCGGCAGCACCCGCCCGATCGCCGCCGCCGCTTCGTCGGAGAGCTCGTGAAGCTGAGCCCTGCGCTCCTTGGGGATCACCAGGGTATGCCCGTCGGAGAGCGGGCCGATATCGAGGAAGGCGAGGACGTGCTCGTCCTCGTAGACCCGATGGCAGGGGATCTCGCCGTCGAGGATGCGGTCGAAGATGGTCGGCATGGGCGCCATTCTACGGCGCCCACCTCGGCCCGGCCGTTACTCCGATTCGTTGTCGGGAAGCTCGACGAGCTCGAACCAGTAGCGGCCGAGGGCGCCGACCACCTCGACCAGCGCGTCGAAGGTCACCGGCTTGGTGATGTAGGAGCTCGCCCCGAGGTTGTAGCTGCGCAGCACGTCCTCGTCCGCCTTGGAAGTGGTCAGCACCACCACTGGGATGCTGCGCAGCGACGGATCGTTCTTGATCTCCGCCAGCGCCTCCCTGCCGTCCTTGCGCGGCATGTTGAGGTCGAGCAGGATCAACCCCGGCCGCGGCGCGGCATGAGGCTCCGAGAACTTTCCCCGCCGGTAGAGGTAGTCCATCAGCTCTTCGCCGTCCTCGACGAAGAAGACCGGATTGGCGAGTCGGCTCTCCTGCAGCGCCTGCTCGGTCAGCAGCCGGTCGTCCGGGTCGTCGTCCGCCATCAAGATCGTGATCGGTTGGATCTCCTGTTGCATGCCCACCCCTGTCTAGCCGTTGATGACACTCTCGCGAACCTCCGCTCCCATGCCGTCCGGATCGGTCGGCAGCTCCGCGATGAACCGGGAACCCTCCCCCGGCTCGCTCTCCACTCGAATCGACCCTCCGTGACGCTCCACGATCCGGCGGCAGATCGATAATCCCATGCCCGAGCCCGGGTAGGCGCCCCGCCCGTGGAGGCGCTGGAAGACACCGAAAATGCGGTCGAAATGCCGCGATTCGATGCCGATCCCGTTGTCCTCGACGATCAGCCGGTGGATCGCGTCGGGAACCCCCGGCTCGCCGACCGTCTCGCAGCGGATGGTCACCCGCGGTCGGACGTCGTCGCGCTGAAACTTGAGCGCGTTCGAGATCAGATTCTGCAGCAGCTGGCGCAGCTGCAGCGGGTCGGCCTGGATGGTCGGCAGGTCCCGGTACTCGACCACCGCGCCCGACTCTTCGATCGGAATCTCCAGATCGCGCACGATCTCGTCGACCACCGACTGCAGGTCGAGGGCTTCGAACGGCTGCCCCTGGGTGGCGACGCGCGAGAAGGTCAGCAGATCGGTGATCAGGGCGCGCATGCGGGCCGCCGCCCCCTGCATCCGGTCGAGATAGTCGAGCGCCCGCTCGTCGAGCTTGGCGGCGGAGGTGGTGCGCAGGCGATCTCCGAACGCCTGGATCTTGCGCAGCGGCTCCTGCAGGTCGTGGGAGGCGACGTAGGCGAAGTCCTGCAGGTCCCGGTTGCTGCGCTCGAGGTCCTGGGTGAAGAAGCGCAGCTCCATCTCGACCTTGCGCCGCTCGCGCACCTCGCCCTCGAGCTCGGCGGTGCGCTCCCGCACCCGGTCCTCGAGCTCTTCGCGGGCGCGCTCCAGAGCGCGATCGCGCTGCTGCACCTGTCCGAGCATCTGGTTGAAGCGCTCGATGAGGGTGCCGATCTCGTCGCGGTTCCCCGCCGCCGCTCGCAGCGAGTAGTCCTTCGTCGCCGCCACCTCGTCGGCGGTCTTCGCCAGCCGCAGCAGCGGCTCGGTGATCACCTTGCGCAGCAACCCCGACAGCCAGGCGACCAGCAGCAGCGAGCCGAGAAAGACGGCGAGGGTGATCGCCAGGTAGAGGCGGATCTGGGCGTGGAGCGGCTCGAGGCTGTGCTCGAGGTGGAGGCGTCCGACCGGCTCGCCGTCGAGCGCCACCTCCTCCTCGTAGATCAGGACCGTGCGGTCGAAGCGCGCTGCGCCCACCGACCCGGTCGGCTGCGGCGCCACCGCGTTGCGGGGATAGATGGCGAACGGCCGGCCGTCCTTGAACAGCACCGCCTTCTCGATCCACGGGTTCGCCTGCAGGCTGTCGAGCAGCTCGCCGGCGGCGTCCTGATCGTCGAACACCAGCGCCGCGGCGCTGTTGGCCGACAGGATCCCCGACAGCGAGCGCACGCTCTGCGCCATCGAGCGCCGCGACTGGGTGTAGACGTAGGCGGTAAAGGCGACGCTCGCCATCAGGAGGGCGAGCGTGCTGGTCAACAGGATGACGACGCTGAGCTTGCGCCGGATCGGATGATCCCGCAGCAGCCTCATGGGCCCCCGTCGTAGATCTCGGCCAGCGACAGCAGCTTCGAGCTCAGCGCCAGGCCGCTCTCGGCGACCGCCGATCGGTTGACCTGGAAGCGCATCCGGTTCTCCCGCAGCACGAAGTTGATCGCGCCGCCGGCGGCGAGGAATCCATCGTCGTGGCCGACGGTGAGGATCGGGCGGCCGCGCGCCGCCGACAGCTCGTCGCGACCGTCACCGGGCCCGCCGAGGTAGAGGATCTCGCAGCCGGAGACCTCGTCGCCGGCGCTGACTTCGCGGGTGGCGACCATGCGGCCGTCGATCTCCTTGCCCCGCACCGTGTCGGCGAGGACTCGCGACATCTCCGCGTCGTCGGCGACGCACACCTCCAGCGCCTCGTCGCTCTGCAGTCCGGGCCAGGTGGCGAACTTGGCGAAGTTGAAGAGGAAGGCCGCCTTCACCTTCGCCTCGAGCTCGGCGTTCTGTGCCGCCGCGCCCGTTGCGAGCAGCACGCCGACGATGCCGCCGGCGACGCTCTGGGCGATCCGGGTCAGAAGCGCCACTCGAAGACTCCCGTCACGCTGCGCTCGACCAGTGTGCCGTTGGCGAACTCGAGGTGCGCGTCGTCGAGCAGATCGCGACCGACGAGGCTGAAGGTGCCGTTGGCTCCCAGCTCCCAGTCGAGGCGCAGGTCGAGCTCGACGTACTCCTCGACGGCCATGCTGCGCAGCTCGTCGACCCATCGCAGCGCGACGGTCGACGCGAAGCGCCCCCGGCTTCGATAGTGGGCCTGGATGAACCCCTGGCTGCGCGGATCGACGTCCTCGTTGGCCTCGGAGAAGCCGTCGGTGCTCCCCTGGTCGAGCTCGAGATCGAGGTAGAAGAGCGTCACTCCGCCGCGCAGGTCGAAGCGGTCGTGGGGGTTCCAGGCGGCGGCGAACTCGGCGCCGCGACTGCGGCCCTCGAGCTGGTTGGAGAGGACGAACGGGAGCAGGATCACGCCGTCCATGAACTCCGGCGCCTCGGTGTCCTCGATCGACAGCAGGTTGTCGTACTGGTTGGCGAAGATCGCCACGTCGATCGACAGCGTATCGCTCAGCTGCTCGCGGTAGCCGAACTCGGCGGCGATGACGTCCTCGGCGGCGAAGCCGTCGTTGCCGACCAGGGCGAAGAAGACCGGCGGCGGGCCGACGTCGATGGCGGCGTTGATCTGCGCGTCGTGGTCGAGCCGGCTGGGGGTGCGCACCGCTCTCGAGATCGCTCCCCAGAGGGCGCGGCGCTCGGTCGGCCGCCACGATCCCCGGATGTTCGGCTGCACCTCGAAATCGGTGAACTCGTTGTGCTCGACCTTGACGCCGAGGATCAGCTCGCCGCGGCCGTCGCGGCGGCGGATCTCGTTCTGCACGAAGGCGCCGAAGAGATCGAGGGTGCGGTCGGACGGCTGCCAGTTGATGGTGAACGAGTTCTCGACGTCGTCGTCGCTCACCCGGTAGGTGGCCCCCCACATCAGCTCGTGGCGCTCCGAGCCGCCGAGCCGATGCTGGAAGTCGACCTCGACCGTGGTGCGCTGCTCGCCGAAGAAGTCGGGGATCGACCGCTCGGTGTGATCGACGAAGGACTGGAGCGTCAGCTCGCCCCCCTCACCACCGGGCCGTGACCAGCGGCCGAGCAGGAAGGCGCCGGAAAGGTCGTCCTCGCTCGTCTGGATCGTCGAGAACGGCGGCTCCGGCGAGGAGAGGGCGTTCTGCGATCGCGCCGCGCCGTCGTAGGCGCCACCCTGGATCATCCACCGCCCCTCCTCCAAGGAGTCGATCCGGAAGCCGGCCTGGGCCATGTCCCAGTCGTCGACGGCGTCGCCGCCGATCGCCAGCTCGCTGGCGTCGCGCTCGAAGGTCCGCACCCACGTCCGCCAGGCGGCGCGCTCGCCCCGACCGCCGGCTCGGAAGTAGCCGTCGACGGTCGCCTCGCTGCCGGCGCTCAGCCGCAGCACCTCGCCCTCGGTGTCGGCCGCCGGCTTGGTGATGATGTTGATGACGCCGTTGACGGCGTTGGCACCCCACAGCACCGCGCCCGGCCCGCGGACGATCTCGATCCGCTCGATGATGTCGAGCGGCAGGTTCTGGACGTCCCAGAAGACTCCGGAGAAGAGCGGGGTGTAGAGGCTGCGGCCGTCGATCAGCACCTGCAGCTTGTTGGCGCTCGTCGAGTTGAAGCCGCGGGCGGTGATCGCCCAGCTGTTGGCGTCCGAACGGGCGACCATCATGCCGGGGACCAGGCGCAGGAGGTCGGGCAAGTCCTCCGCCGCCGACGCCGCGATCTCGCCGGCGGTCAGCACGTAGACCGCCGCCGCCGCCTCGATGAAGCGCTGGGGTCGGCGGGCGACCGACGAGATCTCGACCGCCATCAGCTCCTCGATCGACAGCTCGGTGAAGTCGGGTTCCGGCGACTGCGCCGCCATCGGCGACGACGTCCCCAGGGTGAGCACAACGGTCGCGACCGCGAGCAGCCGGCTCGCGACGCGGTTGGAAGGCCGGTCGTCGTTCATCCGTCCCCCTCGAGAACTGCGGCGACCGCCTTGCGCACCGCTTGGATCGAGAACGGCTTCTCGAGCACGGTGCCGGTCAGCTCGACACCGCTGCCGTCGGTGTCGGCGAAGCCGGTCATCAGGATGAACGGCGTCGGCGAGCTCGACTCGGAGGCCCGCTGCCGCAGCTCGATCCCGCCCATGACGGGCATGACCACATCGGCAATCACCAGATCGATCGTATCGCCCTCGGTCTCCAACCTCCGGAGCCCCTCGGCGCCGTTGGCGGCGACCGTCACGTCGTAGCCGCAGGTGCGCAGCATCCGCTCGAGCATCCGCCGTACGGGCGCCTGGTCCTCGACCACCAGCACGCGGCGCCCCGCCGGCGACACCGGTGCCGACGGCGCCGGCGCGGCGGCGGGCTCGGCGACGCCATCCTGAGCCGGCAGGAAGACGCGGAAGGCCGATCCGACCCCAGGCTCCGTCTCGAGATCGAGGTGCCCCCCTTGCTGGTGGGCCAGCCCGTAGACGATCGACAGCCCGAGCCCCGTCCCCTTCTGTTCCGCCTTGGTGGTGAAGAATGGTTCGAAGATGCGACCGCGAATGTCGTCGGGGATGCCGGTGCCGGTGTCCGCCACCTCGAGCACGCTGTAGCGACCGGCCGGGATGGTCCCCTGGAGCACGTTGGTCGGCTCGGTGAGCTCGACCGAACGCGTCCGGATCTCGATCCGCCCGCCGTCGGGCATCGCGTCGCGGGCGTTGACGACCAGGTTGAGGAGGATCTGCTCGACGTGGCCGGGATCGGCGCGCACCGGCGCCAGGCCATCGGCGGGGTCGATCGCCAGCTCGACCCGCTCGCCGACGAAGCGCCGGAACATCTTCTCGACCTCGCGCAGGTGGTCGTTGAGGTCGATCATCCGTTTGGTCGCCGACTTGTTGCGGCTGATCGCCAGCAGCTGGCCGGTGACGTTGCGCGCTCGCTGTGCCGCCTGCAGGATCTGCTCGAGATTGGCCTGCGCTTCGCTCCCTTCGGGCAGCTCCAGCTGAAGGATCTCGCCGTAGCCGTGGATCACCGCCAGCAGGTTGTTGAAGTCGTGGGCGACGCCGCCCGCCATGCGGCCGATCGCCTCCATCTTGTGGGACTGGAGCACCCGCTCCTCGAGCATCTTGCGCTCGTTGATGTCGGTGATCAGCACCAGCGCGTTGCCCCCTTCGAGCTCACTGGAGACCAGCGGCGTTGTCGACACCTCCACCCACCGTCGCTCCCGATCGCTGCCGATCAGCTGGATCTCGATCCGCTCGCCGCTGCCGTCGCGCGGGTTCGCGAGCCGGCGCAGCAGCGGCTCCCGATCACCCTCGCCGACGAAGTCGCGGATCGACACCCCAGCCAGCCCCGCCTCGCGCAGCTGCAGGAACTCCGCCGCCCTCGGGTTGCCGTAGACGATGCGCCCCTCGGCATCGGTGACGATGATCCCCTCCCGCAGGCGCTCGACCAGCTCGCGGAAGATCGCTCGCGCTCGCCGGCGCTCCTCTTCCTCCCGGATCCGCCGCACGGCGAGCCCTAGCAGGCTCGCCACCGAACGGAGGAAGAGCACCTGATCGGGGCTGAAGACGCGATCGCGCCGGTCCCAGATCGACAGCACGCCCCAGGGGCGACCGCCGGTCGGGATACGGGTCGCGACGCCCCGCCTCACCTGCTGCGCCCGCAGGTAGATCGGCAGCTCGAACGGATGATCCCCTTCGGCGTCGACCTCGATCACCCCCTCGGTGACCAGGACGGTGTCGCTCAGCATCCCGAGGCCGGTCGGCGCCACCTCGGCGCCGATCAGCGTCGACGTCCAGCCGGAGCCGCTCTCCAGCCGCCAGGCGGTGCCGTCTTCGGTGCACCGCTCGACGCCGACGAACGGCACGCCGAGGGAGGTGGCGATCATCCGCGTCGCCTCCGGCAGCAGCTGCGCGACGTTGGTGATCTCGAGAGCCTTGAGGCCGAGGGCGGAGATCGTCTCCTGCTGGTGCACCTTGGTGCGCAGCTCGTCCTCGGCCTCCTTGCGCTCGATGGCGTAGAGGACGGCGCGTACCAGCAGATCGCGGTCGACCCAGGTCTTGACCAGGTAATCCTGGGCGCCCTCGTGCAGCGACTGCGCCGCGAGCTCTTCGTCGTCGCGGCCGGTGAGGATGACGATCGGCAGGTCGGGGGCTTCCGCCCGCAGCCGCGCCAGGGTCTCGGGACCGCTGCAGTCGGGCAGCGTCAGGTCGAGGACGGCGACGTCGAAGCGCTCGTCGTCGAGTCGCGTGATCGCGTCCTCGAGCCGCTCGCCGTGGACCAGCTCGAACCGCGGCCGCTTCGCCTCCGAGAGGAACTCGCGGATCAGGAAGGCGTCGTCGGGATCGTCCTCGATCAGCAGCAGCCGGATGCAGTCGGCCGGCTGGCGGGCGGTCGAGCTGCTGGTGCGCCACTCGCCGTCCGCCGGTCGCTCCGGCGGTTTCGGCACTCCACTCGTCGCCCCACTCCAACTCACAGCCTGCCACCCTTCCCTAGTCGGTGGGCCGTCCCCCCTTCGGGTTGAGGTCGCCCACGCCCTCCCTACTTGTGCAGTCGATGTTCCACGCGCGCGAGCAAGGGTCGTGCCGAGGTGTAACTATTTCTATGATCGTCAGTTGCACCTCCGATCGAGGCGAAACGCCGCGGTTTCGCCGCCCTCCCAAAATGCCCACCCCCGAAAAAATGCCCGGGTTCGAACCGGGCGTTTTTACCGGTCGGCCCGCTCTCGCCACCAGCGCGGCAGAAACGCAGTGGACGCCAGCAGCAGGGGGAGGTAGGGGAGCACGTGGCGAGCGTGCACGACGCCGAGCGGAATGACGAGCAGCAGCCCCGCCGCCGCCAGCCAGCCGGCGAGGGCCGGTCGGCGCGCTGCGATCGCGGCGGCGGCGCCGATCGCGATCAGCAGCGGCCACCAGACCGCCT
>JBPEXA010000289.1:0-3525 GCA_052032135.1 Thermoanaerobaculia bacterium
CGACCCCGAGGCGTTCGTGGTGCCGGAGGTCGGCGAGCGGATGATCTTGCCGCACGAGACCTCCGGGATCATGCCCGTCGCCGGTCACTGACTACGGCGTCAGCCGCGGTGGTCGAGCACCTCGATGCAGTCGGCGCCGAGGTGGACGGTCTGGTGGTTGAAGCCGTTGTCGCCGGCCCCCATCCCGGAAGCGTGGAATCTAAATCGTCCCTCCCGGTGTCGCCAGAAGCCGGCCGAGTCGGCCCACGCACCGAGGTCGCCGGCGAAGAACCAGACCGGCCTCCCATCGTCGGCGAACAGCGGGAAGGCATCACTCCAGAAATCGGACGGCCCGTCGCGGTCGAATGGCGAGTTGGGGTACACCTGGGGCAGATCGAGCGGTCCGGGCTTGGCCCACCACAGCTGGTGGGTGAAGACCAGCAACTCGCGAGCGTCCGGATGGGCGCCGAGGGTTGCCCGCAACCAGCGGCCCTGCTCGGTGTCGATCGTCCACCCCGGCCGGCTGGTGTCGAGCACGATCACCAGTCGCCCTGCCACGGTTCGCGCCGCCGCCGCTGGCAGCGGCAGTCGGTACGGATGTTTGTCGTGGTTGCCGAGCGCTACTTCCCACGGCACGCCGGTCGCGGCGAGGGTCGCGGCGATCTCCCGCCATCCGTCGGCGGACGAGGTCTGCATCAAGTCTCCCGTCAGCACCAGCAGGTCGACCCCCGGCAGGACCTGCTCCGCGAGTCGGCGCCAGACATCGGTGCCGCCACCGTAGGCGTGGCCGGCGACGACGACGGTAGCGCCTTCGCACGAAGGCGTCTGCGGCTCGGACGTCGATCCACCACAGGCGAGCGACAGCGCCAACGCGACAAACGAGGTTCGGATCCTGGTCATGGCGGCGGCGAGAGCCTATGCGATCGAGGGTCGCTCGCCGATCGACTTCGACGGTAGGCGATAATGCCGCCATGTGGTGGTGGATCGGCATCGGGGCGGCGGCGATCCTGCTGGCGGTGGTGGTCTACGACCTGCTGCAGAAGCGGCACGCGATCCTGCGCAACTTCCCGATCATCGGCCACTTCCGCTACTGGCTGGAGACCATCGGCCCCGAGCTGCGCCAGTACATCGTCACCGGCAACGACGAGGAGCGGCCGTTCTCGCGCGACGAGCGGCGCTGGGTCTACGCTTCGTCGAAGCAGGAGAACAACTACTTCGGCTTCGGCACCGACAACGACCTCGAGCTGACCCCCAACCACCTGCTGATCCAGCATTCGGCGTTCCCCATCCCGGCGCCGACCGGCGACGACCACGACCCCGCCTACCGGGTGCCGTGCGCCAAGATCAACGGCCAGGCGCGCCAGCGGATCAAGGCGTTCCGGCCGGCGTCGATCGTCAACTTCTCCGGCATGAGCTTCGGTTCGCTGTCGGCGGCGGCGGTCGAGGCGCTCAATCGCGGTGCGCGGCTCGGCGGCTGTTACCAGAACACCGGCGAGGGCGGCATCGCCCCCTACCACCAGCACGGCGGCGACCTGGTGTGGCAGATCGGTACCGGCTACTTCGGCTGCCGCGCCGACGACGGCGGCTTCAGCAAGGAGCGCTTCCTCGAGACGGTGGCCGCCAACCCGTCGATCAAGGCGATCGAGATCAAGCTCAGCCAGGGGGCGAAGCCCGGCCTCGGCGGCCTGCTGCCGGCGGCCAAGATCACTCCCGAGATCTCCGCCATCCGCGGCATCCCGATGGGCGTCGACTGCATCAGCCCTGCCCGCCACTCGGCGTTCTCCGACGCCGACTCGATGCTCGACTTCGTCGAGGAGCTCGCCGACGCCACCGGCATGCCGGTGGGGATCAAGTCGGCGGTCGGCGACGCCACCTTCTGGCACGAGCTCGCCGCCGGCATGGAGAACGGCAGCCGCGGCGTCGACTTCATCACCATCGACGGCGGTGAGGGGGGCACCGGCGCCGGCCCGCTCGCCTTCACCGACCACGTGGCGCTGCCGTTCAAGATCGCCTTCAGCCGCGTCTACCGCCTGTTCGCCGCCCGCGGCCTCGCCGACCGCGTGCTGTGGACGGGCGCCGGCAAGCTCGGCTTCCCGGAGTCGGCGCTGCTGGCGCTGGCGATGGGGTGCGACACCGTCAACGTCGGCCGCGAGGCGATGATGGCGATCGGCTGCATCCAGGCGCAGCGCTGCCACACCGGTCACTGCCCCACCGGCGTCGCCACCCAGAACCGCTGGCTGATGCGCGGCCTCGACCCGACCAGCAAGTCGGTGCGCGCCGCCAACTACGTCATCACCCTGCGCAAGGAGCTGCTGCAGCTCGCCCGAGCCTGCGGCGTCGAGCACCCCACCGAGGTCGGCCTCGACCGCTTCGAACTCGTCGACGACCGCTTCGGCATCCGGCCGGCGGCGCAGGTGTTCGGCTACGAGCAGCCGCCGCCGCCGCGCAAGGTCGAGGAGGCGGAGCAGGACATGGTCACCGTCCGCTTCCGCCCCTCGTAGCGCCGCCCCGGTTCCGCCATGCCGATTGCTAGGATCCCGGCGTGGCTGGGCAACCGATGCTGACCGGTTGGGGGCTGATCGGGCGCCCCGGTTCGGAGCTGCGCTCGGAGGACCTGGCGGCGGCCACCGCCGGCATGCCGCTGACCCGCGGGCTCGGCCGCAGCTACGGCGACTCGTCGCTGCCCGCCAACGGCGGCCGGGTGGCGGCCTCGCCGCTGGCCGATCGCATCCTCGACTTCGACCGTGAGCGCGGACGCCTGCACGTCGAAGCCGGCATCTCGCTCGAAGAGCTCAACCGGCTGCTGTGGCCGCGCGGATGGACGGTGCCGGTGCTGCCGGGAACGCAGTACGTCACCGTCGGCGGCATGGTGGCGGCCGACGTCCACGGCAAGAACCACCACGTCGACGGCACCTTCGGCCGCCACGTGCGCGCCCTGCGGGTGCGGCTCGCCTACGGCGCCATCGTCGACTGCTCGCGCGAGATCGAGCCGCGGCTGTTCCGCGCCACCATCGGCGGCATGGGGCTCACCGGCCACATCCTCGAGGTCGAGTTCGACCTGATGGCGATACCGAGCCCGTGGATCTGGGCGGAGAGCGAGCGGATCGACGGCGTCGACCAGTTCGTCGAGGCGCTGCGTGCGGCGGCCTCGGAGTGGCCGTACACCGTCGGTTGGTTCGACGCCCTCGCCACCGGCGAGCAGCTCGGTCGCGGCATCCTGATCAAGGGGCGATGGGCCCAACCGAAGGAGGCGCCACGCCGTTCGCCGCCGCCCAAGCGGACGGTGAGCGTCCCCTTCCATCTACCGTCGTGGGTGCTCAACCGCTGGTCGATGAAGGCGTTCAACACCCTCTACTTCCACCGCCATCCGAAGCGGCCGCATCGCGGCGCGGTGCATCCGGAGTCGTTCTTCCACCCGCTCGACGCGGTCCGCCATTGGAACCGCATCTACGGCCGCCGCGGCTTCACCCAGCACCAGTGCGTGCTGCCCGAGCACGAGCGGCCGGGCGCCGCGCGGCGGCTGCTGGAGGAGCTGACGGCGGCTGG
>JBPEXA010000029.1:0-1976 GCA_052032135.1 Thermoanaerobaculia bacterium
CACGCACGACGGCCTCGCCCGGAAGCGAGGCCGTGGATGCATCGGAAGGCCGCCTCGCCTAGCTGGGCTCGGTAATGGAGATCGCGGGTGCGGGCGGGCGGTTCATGGAGGAGGGAGGATAGCAGAGGCACCGGCGTCGTCGGTCGCGGACGGTTGTCGCCGCCGCCCGCTTGCGCCAAGATCCCGCCGTGGCGATCAGCGTCTTCGATCTCTTCACCATCGGCGTCGGTCCGTCGAGCTCCCACACCGTCGGCCCGATGCGGGCCGGCAAGCGCTTCGTCGACCGGCTGGCGGAGCGCGGGCTCCTCTCCCGGGTGGGACGGATCGAGGTCGAGCTGTTCGGTTCGCTGGCGCTGACCGGCAGAGGGCACGGCACCGACAAGGCGGTGCTCGCCGGCCTCGCCGGCGCCGAGCCGGAGAGCGTCGCCACCGACTGGTTGTCGACGCTGGTCGACGCGGTCGCGGCATCCGGGGAGCTCGCGGTCTCCGGGCGTGGCGCGATCGCCTTCGACGTCGAGCGCGACCTCCTCTTCCGGCGCCGCAAGACGCTGCCCTACCACCCCAACGGGATGCGCTTCCGGGCCTTTGACGGCGACGCCGAGCTGCTGCTGGAACGGACCTTCTACTCGGTCGGCGGCGGCTTCGTAGTCAACGACGAGGAGGCGTCGGAGGATCGCATCGTCCCCGACGCCACCGCCCAGCCGTACCCGTTCTCGAGCGGCGACGAGCTGCTCGAGATCTGCCGGCGGGAGGGGGTGGCGATCTGGCAGCTGATGCTCGCCAACGAGACGGTGTGGCGCAGCGAGGCGGAGGTGCGGTCGGGGCTGCTGACGATCGCCGCGGCGATGCGCGACTGCGTCGAGGCGGGGTGCCAGACCGAAGGGGTGCTGCCGGGTGGGCTCGGGGTCGAGCGGCGGGCCCCCGGCATCCTCCGCGACCTGGAAGAGCGGGGGCGCGCCGACGACCCGCTCGCGGTCCTCGACCGGGTGAGCCTGTACGCCATCGCCGTCAACGAGGAGAACGCCGCCGGCGGGCGGGTGGTGACGGCGCCGACCAACGGCGCCGCCGGCATCCTCCCGGCGGTGCTCGAGTACTACCGTCGATTCGTCGCCGACCCCGACGACGCCGAGGAGCAGGAGGACGGCGTGGTCCGCTTCCTGCTGACCGCGGCGGCGATCGGCATCCTGTTCAAGAAGAACGCCTCGATCTCGGGCGCCGAGGTCGGCTGCCAGGGAGAGGTCGGCGTCGCCTGCTCGATGGCGGCCGGCGCGCTCGCCGAGGTGCTCGGTGGCAGTCCGGCGCAGGTCGAGAACGCCGCCGAGATCGGCATGGAGCACAACCTCGGGCTGACCTGCGATCCGATCAACGGCCTGGTGCAGATTCCGTGCATCGAGCGCAACGCGGTCGGGGCGGTGAAGGCGATCAGCGCCGCGCGGCTGGCGCTGCGGGGCGACGGCGGGCACAAGGTATCGCTCGACAAAGTGATCCGGACCATGCGCGAGACCGGTGCCGACATGAAGACCAAGTACAAGGAGACCTCGCGGGGAGGGCTGGCGCTCAACGTCATCGAGTGCTGAGCCGACGCCGCCGCGGGAGTAAGATCCCGCCATGCGCATCGGCGTGGTCACGGTCTCCGATCGGGCGGCGCGCGGGGACTACGAGGACCGCAGCGGCCCGGCGGTGGTCGCCACCCTCCTCCGCCGCCTGGCCGGCGACTGGGAGCCGGCGGCGCGGCTGGTCGAGGACGAGCGCGAGGCGATCGAGGCGGCGCTCATCGAGCTGGTCGACGGGCTCGGCTGCCCGCTGGTGGTGACCACCGGCGGCACCGGACCGTCGCCGCGCGACGTCACGCCGGAGGCGACGGTGGCGGTCTGCGATCGGCTGCTCCCCGGCTTCGGCGAGCGGATGCGGGCGGTGTCGGCCGCCACCGTGGCGACGGCGATCGTCTCGCGCCAGATCGCCGGCCTTCGAGGGCG
>JBPEXA010000290.1:0-4194 GCA_052032135.1 Thermoanaerobaculia bacterium
GCGGCCCGGGATCGACGCTCCCGCCGCCTCAGGGGATGGTCGACGACCAGGCGGACGTGTCGCCCGACTCGAAGCCGTCGCTGAAGATGAACTGACCGATGCCGATCCGCCAGATGCCGCGCCCCTGGCTGGCGACGTAGATCCCGGCCGTCTCCCCCCCCTCGGTGTCGAAGTAGGCGTAGCGCGGACGGGGCAGGTGCGGGACGCCCGAGGTGTGGGAGTCGAACGGATCGGTCAGCAGCGTCCACGACACGCCGTCGTCGGTGCTGAGGAAGACGCCCGAATCCTTGCCGCCGGCGACCGCCAGGCTGCTGTCGGGGTCGAGCGCCACCATGCTCGGCTGCCAGTAGCCGTTGAAGCCGGTGAAGTCGCTCGGCCCGCGAAGGTTGCGGAACGGGATGGCGCCGCCGGCGTCCATCAGGTCGTCGAGCGCGGGGATCGCCGTCCAGCTGGTGCCTCCGTTGGTGGAGCGGTACATGGCGCCGCCGCTGGTGGTGAGGCCGGAGGCGAGCAGCAGGTCGGGGTCGGCGGGATCGACCGCCACCACCCCGAAGCCGCCGCTCGGCAGGAAGAGCTCGGTCCACGTGCCGTTGGGGTTGGTGCCGGTGAAGCGGAACAGCCGATCGGCCGTGCCCGAGCTGCCGCAGGAGCCGGTCTGGGCGTAGAACACCGGGGTGCCGTCGTTGCCGGCGTAGACGCCGCACAACTGGTTGGAGGGGGGCTCGGTGGCGTCGCCGAGCTCGGTCCAGACGATCGGGTTGCCGTCGATGTTGGTGGTGATGAAGACGCCGCCATCGGAGCCGGTGCAACCGCCGTTGCCGACGTTGCAGTTGACGCTGAAGGTGACGTACGACAACGGGTCGTAGGCGACGAAGGAGTCGGGGTACTCGAAGGCGTCGAGCAGGCCGCTCGGCGGGTAGTCGATCTCCTGGGCGCCGGCGAAGCCGGGACCGCCGCGGAAGGCGCGCGTCGCTCGGCCGCCGCCGCCGAAGCAGCAGACGGTGTAGACGATGCCGGCCGATTCGGCGGCGGTGTCGAAGCCGTCGCAGCAGATCTGGTTGTGCCAGGTGGGAGTGGTGCCGCCGACGTCGGTCGCTCCGAAGACGCCGTTGTCCTGGTTGCCGAAGTAGAGGTCCTCGTCGACCGTCCCCGGTTGATCGGCGCCCGACATCGACCACGGCCAGAGCCCGTGCGGCGTGACGTCGGGCTGCTCCCAGTTGGGGTTGTGGCAGTCGTTGGTGGTGTCGGTGTTGTAGTAGACGCCGCCGTCGGAGGAGAACAGCACCGGACAGGCGTCGTTGGCGGCCTCGGAGTCGAAGAGGATGGCGCCGGTGTCGTCGTGGCCGCCGACCTGCCGGGTGAAGGGGCCGGCCCACGGCGGGTTGTTGGCGGTGCCGCAACGCGCCGCGCCCCCGGGTGACGTCTGGCTGGTGCAGCCGACGCGATAGAGCGAGACGTCGCCGAACCAGAGGTCGAAGACGTCGGGGTCGGTGCCGCTGCGCTGGTTGGTGGCGACGAAGGGGATCCGACCCTGCGGGGAGGGGTTGTTGCGGGTCTGGGCCCAGCTCGGGGTCCCGGCGTTGCCGTTCTGCGTCTCGTAGATCGAGGTGCCGACCACCGAGAAGAGAACGTAGTCCTCGTCGGGCGAGACCGCCAGCGAGCAGCGACCGGACGGCAGCCCGGAGCCGGCGACCCAGGTGACGCCGTTGTTGTCCGATCGCAGGTGGCCGTCGTCGCCGCAGACGTGGACCACCCCGCCACCGAGGGCCAGGGTGTCCCAGATCCGCGTCGCCGAGCCGGCGCCGGCGGTCGGGTCGCGGAAGGTCCAGGTGGCGCCGGAATCGGCGCTCACCGCCAGGCCGCAGTTGGTGCCGATGAAGACGTTGGCGCTGTTGGTCGGATCGATCGAGATGCCGAAGGCGCTCGGCGCGTCCTGATCACCGCCGTTCTGGCAGAAGCCGGGGGGCGGCGAGGCGGTGATCGGCTTCGCCCAGGTGACGCCGCCGTCGTTGCTGACGTTGATGCCGGCGAGCGAGTCGACCTTGCCGTCGAAGAACGAGGTGGCGTAGATGCGGCTCGTGTTCGACGGATCGATCTCGACGTCCCAGGTCACCGTCGGGCGGTGACCTTCGTGGAACGACCAGTTGAGGCCGCCGTCGGCGGAGCTGTAGATGCCCCCCCACTCGCTGGCGGCGAACATGATCTGGTTGTCGGTCGGGTGGATCGCCAGACCGTTGACACGGCCGCCGGTGGCGCCGTCTGGATCCTCGGGATCGGTGTCGGAGAAGTCGGGGCTGACGTCCTCGAAGGTGACCGGCGAGCCGGCCGTCAGCGGTGTGCACGGGAGCAGCACGAGCGCGATCGCCAGCGGCAGCAGCCGGCCGTCACGGGGAGATGTCGTCGTCGTCATCGCTCGCTCCTCAGCTGCCCGGGAACCCGCGCGGCTCGTCCATCGGGCAGACCGGCACCTCGAAGCGCGCGGTCGCGCTGCTCACCCAGCCGGCTCCGGTGCGGGTGAGCACCCGCCAGTAGTAGTAGATGCCGGGCTCGCCGGTGTCGACGATGCCCGATCGCACTGCCGGATCGATCTCACCGGTGGTCTCGAAGCGGCCGTTGTCGAAACCGTCGCGGAACTTCGAGACGTCGAGGCGCTGAGCGAGCACCGGGAGGTCGGGAGCCGTCCAGGCGAGCTCGACGCGGGAGATGCGGGGCGCTCCGTCGATGCACTCCGTCGCGTTGTCGAGGCGCGTCGTCGACACCTCCTCGGTGGTGAGGTCGATGTCGAGGTCGGCGGCTTCGGCGGGCCGCAGCGTCAACGGCGCCTGCGCGAGCAGCGCGGAACCGCCGAACAGCGCGCCCGCGAGGGCGAAGGGGACCAGTCGGGTCATGAGGGCTCCTCGTCGTTGTGCGGATAGCGGGTCACAGCGCCGCAACCTATCGAACGGCGACCGACCGGTGCAACGGATCGGCCACCGGGCGGCGTCATCGATGCGCCGGGGCCGTGACCTCGATCCGGTCGCCCGCGGCGGTCGGGATCACCGCACCGGGGAAGGCGTCGCGCATGGCGGCCACCAGCTCCCGATGGCTGTTCCAGCGCGCGAAGTGGCCGGCCGGTGCGGTCGCCTCCGGGACGTGCGCGGCGACCACGGTCGGCGGGCGGATCTGCTCCCGCACCATCGCCGCCCGCCACTCGCTCGACAGGAACCAGAAGGGGAGCAGCGCGAGATCGGTGCCCGCCAGCCGGTCGAGGTACGGCTCGAAGTCCTCCATCGTCGCCTCGGTGTCGCCGAAATGGAGGAACCGGTGGTCGCCCATGCGGACGACGATGCCGAGATTCTCGACCGGCGGATCGCGGAGGCCGTGGTGGAGGTGGAGCACGGTGACGCCGATGCCGCCGACGTCGCGCTCGATCGTCTCGCCGGTCGCCGGCAGCACCCCTTCGGCACGCGCCAGCACCGCAGGATCGTCGACCGCCGCGGCGAGCCGGTCGACCGCCTGTGGTGTCGACAGGAACCGGGCCTGCGGATTGGCGGCGAGGAAGCGGGCGACCGCCGCGGCGTCGAAGTGGTCGCCGTGGTGGTGGGAAGCGATCGCCAGGTCGACCCCGCCCCAGAGGCCGGCTCCCGCCTCGAGCTGCTCGCGGATCGGCGCCGGCACCACCGGGTAGCCGGGGATGCCGGTGCCGTAGAGCGCGTCGATCAGCACCCGGTGTCCGCCACCCTCGATCAGGAATCCCTCGTTGCCGAGATAGGTCGCCACCATCCCGACCTCCGGCGCGGCGACGCCGACGGTGTCGGCGGCGGGCGCCTCGACGACGGCTCGGGGCGCGCAGGCGACGGCGGTCAACAGGGCGAGCCACAGCGGGGGAAGGGGACGACGAAGCATGGAGTCTCCTAGGGGATCAGCACCACCTTGGTGCAGTCGTCGCGGCGCTGCGAGAACATCGCGTAGGCGTCGACGCCGGCCGCGAGCGGCAGCCGGTGGGAGATCAGCGCGTCGAGATCGAAGCGGCCGGAAGCGATGAGGTCGAGCGCGCGATCCATGTAGCGGCGGGCGGAGCACCGCCCGGCGCGATAGGTGAGGTTGCGATCGTAGGCTTCGCCGGGGGCGAAGGCGAACTGCGGCTCGGTGTGGACGCCGACCGCGGCGACGGTGCCGCCCGGTCGCGCAAGATCGACGGCGAGGCGGGTGGCG
>JBPEXA010000291.1:0-2635 GCA_052032135.1 Thermoanaerobaculia bacterium
GTCGTGGCGCATCTTGACGCGCGACGGCAGGCCGCGCCGGCTCTCTCGCTGATCGGGCATCTCGCTCTCCTCGGTTGGCTCGAAAAGCCCTCGCTGGCCGCCGGTCATACCCGACTGAGGATCTCTTCCGAGAGCTTGTAGTACTCGAAGGCGCCGCTCGACTTCGGCGCGAAGCTGAAGATCGACTCGCGGTAGGCGGGGCTCTCCTCGAGCCGCACGCTCTTCGAGATCGAGGTCTCGAACACCTTGTCGCCGAACACTTCCCGCACCTGCTCGCGGATGTCGCGCGACAGGATGGTGCGGTTATCGAACAGTGTCAGCACCGCCCCCAGGATCTGCAGCTGCGGGTTGGCGCGCGCCTTGATCTTGTCGATCGTCTCGAGCAGGTCGTCGGTCCCCTCGAGGGCGAAGTAGCTCGCCTGGATGGGGATCAGCACGTGAGTCGAGGCGACGAGCGCGTTGACGGTGATGATGCCGAGCGTCGGCGGCGTGTCGATGACGACGTAGTCGTAGCGGTTGCGCAACGGCCGCAGCTCGTCCTGCAGCCGGTAATAGCTGTCGAACTCCCCGATCAGCTTCGCCTCGATCTTGGCCAGCGCGATCGACGACGGCGCCACCGACAGGTGCTCCAGCCCCTCGACCGGGTAGATGACGTCCGCCAGGCCGACGTCGTCCTCCGCCAGCGCGTCGTAGACCGTGCGCTGCACCGCCTCCGGATCGACGAACGTCATCGAGCTGTTGGCCTGCGGATCGAGGTCGATCAGCAGGGTCTTCAGCCCCTTCGAGGCGAGCGCCGCGGCGACGTTGATCGCCGTCGTCGTCTTGCCGACGCCCCCTTTTTGATTGGCGATGGCGAGGATCATCCGGGTCGGGTCGTCATACGGGTAGGGCCATCATGAGGGTAGGGCGCGCCCCTCTTCTGATGGGCGATGGCGAGCATCATCCGGGTCGGGCCGTCATGCGGGTAGGGCCATCATGCGAGGTTGGGCGCGCCCCCTTCTGATGGACGATGGCGAGGATCCTGCGGGTCGAGCCGTCCTGCGGGTACGGCCATCATGCGGGTTGGGCGGCAGTGTAGGACATGCCCTCAGGAGGGTCAAGGCGCCGTCGCACCGACGATGTCGGCGCGCCGACATCGCCCATAACTGCTGTGGAAAGAGGGAGTTGCAGCCGGGAACGGCAGGCTACATCGGGTACTCGCCGAGCTCGTCCGGATCGACGTTGGCGAGCCATCGCCGCAGCTCGTCGTCGTCCTGGATCTGCTGCACGAGCTCGATCGCCTCCGCCTTCTCGAGCACCGAGGCGAGGACGTAGACCGGAGCGTCGGCGCGCAGCGCCAGCGCCAGCGCGTCGCTCGGGCGGGCGTCGATCTCGAACGCCTCGTCGTCGCCGCGGCGCAGGTAGAGGGCGGCGAAGAAGGTGTTGTCCTCGAGGTCGCGGATGACGATCTTGTCGAGGCGCAGGCCGGTGCTGTCGAGGGTCTGATGGAAAAGGTCGTGCGTCATCGGTCGCGGCGCCTCGGCCCCCTCGAGCTCCATGGCGATCGCGTTGGCCTCGAAGACGCCGATCCAGATCGGCAGGAAGAGGCGCTCGTCCTCGTCGTGCAGGATGACGATCGGCGTGTTCGAGGAGGGATCGAGCATCAACCCCTTGATCGTCATGCGCACCGCCTGCGGGTCGGCCATCGCCGACTATTGTGCGTGGGCCGGACGACGAGCGTCAAGGCGCCGGCCCAGCAGCGAGTGCGGCAGCGCCCGCTCGATCTCGATCGTCGTCAGCTCTCCGGCGACGACCGGGTCGATGCCGGCGTCGAAATGGACGACGCGGTGGCACGCGGTGCGGCCGCTCTGGGTGCCGGGGGTCTTGCCGGCGCCGGTCACCAGCACCCGCTGATGGGAGCCGACCAGCTCGGCGTTGAGGGCGAGCTGGATCGGCTCCTGGGCGGCGAACAGCTCCTGCAGTCGGCGGCTCGCCGTGACGTCGTCGACCGGATCGGGGAGGTTCGGAGCGGCGGTCCCCGGTCGCGGCGAGTACTTGAAGGCGAAGATCGAGGCGAAGCGGACCTCCTCGACGAGGCGGCGGGTCGCCGCGAAGTCGTCGTCGGTCTCGCCCGGGAAGCCGACGATGAGGTCGGTCGACAGCGCCAGTTCGGGGCGCGCCGCCCGCAGGTCGTCGACCAGCGCGCGGTAGGCGTCGATCGTGTAGCCGCGCGCCATCCGTCGCAGGATGCGGTCCGACCCCGATTGCACCGGTAGGTGGAGGTAGGGACAGAGGTTGTCGTGGCGCGCGAACTGCTCGACCATCCGCGGCGTGAAGTCGCGCGGATACGAGGTGACGAAGCGGAGCCGCTCGACGCCGTCGACGCGCGCCACCGCGTCGAGCAGGTCGGCGAAGTCCTCGTCGCCGCCCGGCTGCCGCCAGTGGTTGACGGTCTGGCCGAGGAGCTCGATTTCACGGAAGCCGTAGTCGACGAGGTGGCGCACCTCGCGCAGGATCTCGCGCAACGGACGGCTGACCTCGGGGCCGCGGGTGGTCGGCACGATGCAGAAGGTGCACTTCTTGTCGCACCCCTCGATGATGGTCACCATCCCCTTGTACTGGCCGTCGCGGGCGATCGAGTCGATCGCGTAGTGGC
>JBPEXA010000292.1:0-1723 GCA_052032135.1 Thermoanaerobaculia bacterium
GAGGACGATCCCTACGATCGCCCGTTCCGCAACGCCGGTGAGCTGGCCGGCGCGGGGGTGAAGATCGCCTTCAGCTCCGGCGCCGGCGGTGGATTCGGTCCCGGCGGCCCCCACCAGTCGCGCACCACTCCGTACGAGGCGGCGACCGCCGCCGCCTACGGGCTCGACGCCGACGAGGCGCTCAAGGCGCTGACCCTCTACCCGGCGCAGATCTTCGGGGTCGGCGACCGGCTCGGCTCGATCGAGGTCGGCAAGCTCGGCAACCTGATCGTCACCGACGGCGATCCGATGGAGATCACTACCGCCGTCCGGCACGTGGTGATCGGCGGCCGCGAGGTGTCGACCGACAACCGCCACCGGCGGCTCTACGAGCTGTATCGATCGCGCTGACGTCCGGCCAGCGGTGTCGCCCCCCGGTCGCGGCGGGGTTGGCGCGCTAGCGGTCGATCGGTCGGCGGTACGGTCGCACGTACGGCGCCGCATCGAGCCGGGCGCGCCGTCGCAGCCACCAGAGCCAGACGACGGCGACGACCGCGAGGACGAGCAGCACGATCTGCAGGCAGCGATCGCGATGTCGCTCTTCGGGCCTCTCGGGGTGCGGCGGCGCCAGGTAGGGGAACTCGGTCGACAGCGGCTTGTCGTTGACCGTCCGGCGCGGCCATCCCCCTTCGATGAAGGCGACCTCCTGCAGCACGCAGTCCCCCTGGGCGCAGGTGAGGCCGGCGACGTCGTCCTCCAGGCGCCGGCCGTTGGGGAAGCCGGGCGGTCGATCGCGGCTGTAGATCAGCACGTCGGGGGCCAGATCGTACTTCCGTACCTTCAGCACGTACTCGTGGAGCCCGGCGACCGCGCCGACCGGCATCAGGTGCTCCATCAGGTGGGCGAAGCCGCGGGCGGTCCGATTCCCGCTCGCGAAGCGATCCTCGAGCGCGGGCAGCTGCTCGGCGGGGTGGAGGGTGTTGAGGAAGTCGAGGCGGCCGAGCTGGGTGCGGTTCGAGCGGCCGACGTGATCGATCTGGTCGCCCTCGATCTCGCTGCTGGTCGCCCACACCACGAAGTGCCGTTGGGCATCGTCGAAGGCCGTCATCGGCAGCGCGATCACCATGGCGACGACGTTGGTGCCGAAGAAGCGGGGGAAGATGAACGGGTCGTCGTAGACCCCGGTGGCGACTCGCGCTCCGCGACCACTCAGCCCTTCGAAGCGCGGATAGCCGTCGACCAGGCCGGCCTCGGCGTCGAGGCGCAGGCGGATCGCCGCGTCGTGGGAGATCCCCTCCGGACGCAGGACGGTGCCGCCGTAGCGGGCGACGTCGGCGGCGTTGTCGAAGACGACTTCGCTGTGGAGGTCGAGGAAGATCACGTACTCGAAGTGGTCGACGTCGTAGGGAGGCGGTGACGTGAGGCCGCGGTGGACGGTGAGCACGAAGGTGAGCTCGCCGCCGGCGGGGAAGACGAACAGCCCGGTGATGCCGGCGTCGAGGTTGCCGAGCGCGATCGGGTCGGCGTGGTCGGAGGCGCCGGCGACCGCCGCGGCGAGGACGATCGCGCCGGCGGCGAGCGCGCGCCTCACGTCGCCGCCGCCTTGGCGAGGATGACGTCGGCCGCCTTCTCGCCGATGGTGTAGACCGAGGAGACGATGAAGAAGCCGGGGATCTTGGGGAAGATCGACGCGTCGACGATGCGCAGGTTCTCGGTGCCGTGGACCTCGAAGTCGCCGTTGACG
>JBPEXA010000293.1:0-5147 GCA_052032135.1 Thermoanaerobaculia bacterium
ATCGTCGGCAACGCCAACCGCGGCGGCCACCGCCAGGTGACGCTGATCGAGCGCGAGGCGTGGGACCGGGTGATCGACGAGCTCAACGGCCGCGCCGAGCCGGTGATGCGGCGCGCCAACCTGATGGTCAGTGGCGTGCCGTTGGCGGCGTCGCGCGGCCGGGTGCTGGCGATCGGCAACTGCCGGGTGCGCATCCTCGGCGAGACCCGGCCGTGCCGGGCGATGGACGAGGCGTGCCCCGGGCTGCAGGCGGCTCTCGACCCCGACTGGCGGGGGGGCGCTTACGGCGAGGTGCTCGACGACGGGGTGATCACCATCGGAGACCCCGTCGCCTGGGCGTGAGCGCGCCTCAGAAGCGGACGAACCACCCCTGCCGCATCCGCCGATCGATCTCCCGCGGGTGGAGGGAGGTCGATCCGGCGCCACCCTTCTCCTGCTCCGCGTCCCACGCCTCGCGCGTCATCCGCGACAGCGGCGTCTCGAGCGAGCGGCTGAGGGCGGCGAGGCGATCGTCGCCGGTCAGCTCGTCGAAGCGCTCCTTCGCCGCCGCCAGCTGCTTCGACAGCGCGGCCGCGCGATCGATCTGCGACCGGGTCGGACGGCCGTCGTAGTTGGCGAGGCCGCCGAAGACGTCGGCGAGATGCTCGCGCAGCTGCTCGTCGCCCGACAGCCAGCCCGCCTCGCTGGTCGACACCAGCGTCGACCGGAAGGCGTCGAGCTCGTCGCCGTAGGCGTCGAGCCGCCGCGCGGTCGAGGCGCGCGCGTCGGCCGCCGCCGTCTCCGACTGCTCGCGCAGATCGATCAGTGTGTCGACGATGTAGGTCAGCTCCTCGAGCTCGTCGTAGAGCTGCAGGGCGAGCTGCTGCTGCAGCCGGCGATCCTCGGCGGTGTAGCGACTGCGCGGATCGGGGACCAGCTCGATCTCCCCCTCGTAGGTGTCGCGCCCCTTGATGATGCGGTAGGTGTACGTCCCCTCGGGGACCCGCGGCCCCTGGAAGACGAACGCCAGCACCGTCGCCGGCGGCATCTTCGGCGGCTCGAGCCGCATCGGCCAGTCGACCCGGTTCATCCCCTTGCGCTTGCCGGCGGGCAGCGTGGTGATCACCTCGCCGTCGGCGTCGAGGATCTCCACCTTCATGTCGCCGAAGATGTGGCGCTTCTGCTGGTAGTAGAAGATGCTCGCCACCTCGCCGAGGCTCTCGCCGACGAACTCCTGATCGCCGGTGAACGCCTGGATCTGGCCGCTCAGGAACTGCACCGCCGGGCGGGACGGCAAGGTCACCAGCTTGGCGTCGAGCGCCTCGACGGTCAGCGCCCGCAGCGGCGTCAGGTCGTCGAGGATGTAGATGCCGCGGCCGTGGGTGCCGATGATCAGATCGTGCTCCCGCGGATGGATGTCGAGGTCGCGGACCGGGACCTGCGGCACGCCCCCCTCGAAGCGCGCCCACTCGGCGCCGCCGTCGATCGAGATCCACAGCCCGAGCTCGGTGCCGAGGAACAGCAGCTGCGGGTTGACCGGGTCCTGGCGCACCACGTGGGCGTGGCCGCGCAGCTCGTCGGTCACCAGCGACGTCCAGCTCTCGCCGTGATCGGTGGTCTTGTAGAGGTAGGTCGCCATGTCGCCCGAGCGGTGGCCGTCGACGGTGACGAACGCCGTGCCGGCGTCGTGCGCGCTCGGCTCGACGAAGGTCACCCACAGCCCGGCCGGCAGCCCGGGCATCCCGTCGCCGACGTTGGACCAGCTGGCGCCGCCGTCCCGCGTCAGCTGCACGTTGCCGTCGTCGGTGCCGACCCACAGCTCGTCGGCGTCGAGCGGCGACTCCTGGACGGTGTAGATGGTGGTGTTGTTCTCGGCGGTCGAGTTGTCGATCGTCAGGCCGCCGGTCTGCAGCTGGCGCTGGCGCGCCGGGTCGTCGGTCGTGAGGTCGGGAGAGATCCGCTCCCACGACTCCCCCTGATCGGTCGACTTGAACAGGACCTGGCAGCCGACGTAGAGAGTGCCCGGCCGCAGCGTGGAGGTGAACATCGCGGTGTTCCAGTTGCAGCGCAGGTCCTCCTCCCCTTCGCCGGCGTACGGCTTGATCTGCTTGATCTGCCCGGTGTCGCGGTGGAAGCGCAGGATCTGCCCCCCCTGGTACTCGACGTAGACGACGTTGGGGTCGGTGGGGTCGGGATAGGCGTGGAAGCCGTCGCCGAAGCCGATGTTGCGCCACTGGCCGTTGGAGATGCCGCCCGCCGAGCGCGACGGCGCCATCCAGGTGCCGTTGTCCTGCAAGCCGCCGTAGACGTTGTACGGCCACTCCATGTCGTGGCCGACCTCGTAGAACTGCGAGATCGGCAGCGATGGCACGAAGCGGAAGCTGTTCCCCTTGTCGAACGACTGGTAGACGCCGCCGTCGGTGCCGAGCAGGATCTCGTGGGAGTTGGCGGGGTTGATCCAGATCGCGTGGTGGTCGCTGTGGACGTTGCTGCTGGGGCCGAAGATGCCGGTGAACGACTCCCCGCCGTCGTTGGAGATTCCCAACGACAGGCCCGGCTTGTAGACCTGGTCGAAGTCGTTCGGATCGACCGCCATGTGACCGAAGTAGAACGGCCGCACGGTGACGTTGAGCGAGGCGTTGATCTTCTTCCAGGTCGAGCCGGTGTCGTCGGAACGGTAGAGCCACGTGTCGTCGGCTTCGACGACGGCGTAGATGCGGTTCGGCCGCGACGGCGCCACGGCGATCGTGATCCGTCCCTTGTCGCCGGTCGGCAACCCGTCGGTCAATTCGGTCCAGCTGTCGCCGCCGTCGGTCGACTTGTACAGCCCGCTCCCCGCCCCTCCCGAGACGAAGAAGTCGGGGTAGCGGCGGAACTGCCACATCCCGGCGTAGAGCACGTCCGGCTGCTGGGGGTCGATGTCGAGGTCGGAGCAACCGGTGCCGTCGTCGACGTAGAGCACCCGCTCCCAGCTCTCGCCGCCGTCGGTCGTCCGGTAGACGCCGCGCTCCTCGCCCGGGCCCCACAGCTTGCCGGTGGCGCACACCCAGAGGCGATTCCCGTCGGTCGGATCGATGCGGATGCGAGCGATCCGCTCGCTGTCACCGAGCCCCTTGAACTCCCACGAGTCGCCGCCGTCGGTGGTGCGGTAGACGCCGGCTCCCACCGAGGTCGAGTTGCGAGTCCACGACTCGCCGGTTCCCACCCACACCGTCTCCGGATCGGACGGGTCGATGCGGATGGCGCCGATCGATTGCGGGTGATCGTCGAAGATCGGCGAGAACGTCGTGCCGCCGTCCTCGCTCTTCCAGACGCCGCCGCTGGCGGCTCCGACGTAGATCGTCAGCGGATCGGTGCCGACGGCGTCGAGGGCGGCGACGCGACCGCTCATGGTGGCCGGGCCGATCGACCGGGCGCGCAACCCGCCGAAGGTCGAGGCGTCGACCGCCGCCGCGGACGGCGTGGCCAGAGTCGGTGCGATGCAGGCGACGGCGAGGGCGGTCCTCCGCCAGGAATGTGCGCTCATCTTCCTCTCCTCTTGCAGAAAAACCGCCGAGCGGCGCGCTCGCGCCGCCCGGCGGCCCCGGTGCTATCGGTGCCGGTCGATCACTCGGCGGCTTCGGACTCCGCCGCCTCGGGCATCGCGAACTCGACCTCGTTCATGTCGACGCCGAACTCGACGCTCTCGACGGTGATCGTCTGGCCGCCGGGCTGCCCCTTGACGCGATTCTCGAGCGAATGCGGCATCATCAGACCGTCGACCTCCTTGTAGTCGCTGAAGATCTGCTCGGTCTGGATCTCGTTGCCCTGGAAGCTCGTCGTCGTCTCCATCAGGAACGGGACGAACGCCTCGCTGTCGAGGTAGTAGACCTGCTCGCGACCGCTCGCCAGCGTCACCTTCACCTTGTAGGCGTCGGTCCCCTGCGCCTGGCCGACGCCGAGCAGCTCGACGCTGTGGCCCTTGTCCGACCAGTTGACCAGCGCCCCTTCGATGTCGACCTGCTCGCGCATCTGGTCGGCGAGCTCGTCGGGCATCTGCTCCGGCTCCGTCTTGCCCATGAAGGGCATCAGCTGCCACGCCTGTTCGCCGTCGATCGCCTGCACCCCGGTCATCCCCTGGAAGGTGAACTCGAGCCGCAGCTGGTCGGGGCGCCGCTGGTAGATGGTGAACGGCGCCTCCATGCCGGGTCCCATCACCATGGTTCCCGTCATCTTGGTGCTCTCGATGTCGAGCCAGGCGTCCTCGCCGCCGATCGCCTCGTAGTAGTTGTCGAGGATCTCTTCGAGCGGCAGCTCGGGGATCCCCGCTTCTTCCTGCTCCAGCTGCGCCGCCACCGGCAGCGCGAAGAGCGACATCGCCACCACGGCGTGCCACAGTCTCTTTCGAACCATCGTCGGTCGTCTCCTTCTTCGATCAGCGAGCGCGCGAGGCGCTCGGTCGGGTTGTCGAGGGCGGTGCGCTCGCACCGTCGAGCGTGGGGATATCCGTCCCCACGCCCCTCTACGTCCACGGACGGCGCGATGTTCCACCGCGGCGCTCCACGGTGGTCCCGGCGGCCCCCCGGGTCCGTCGTTGGCTCAGCGACCGTACCGCGTCTTGCGGTGGAGTTCCAGACCCGCGCGGAAGATGGGGATCTCCGACTGACCCACCGCCGAGGCGCTGGCGCGGCTCGTCCAGCGAACGGCGGCGTCGGCGGTCACCCGCTTCTCGCCGTAGCTGATCACCACCGTGTGGTGCTCTCCGCGCGAGACGCACTGCGGTGTCTCGATCCCGATGCCGCCACCACTGAGGTCGACGATCCGGCCGTTGAGGGTCGGCGACTGCAGCCGGACGCCGACCACCTGACGGCGCGGCTGATCGCGCCGCTCCCCGCTGTCACTTCGAATCGCCGCTTCCATGGCCCTCGGTCCTCGACGGATACAGCCGTCTCTCTGGATGCATCCCTGTCTGCGCGGCCACCCGTGCGGCCTCGCAGTGAGCATTGTGGATTATGTCACACTCCCTCTTCGCCGTCACTGGCGTCCGACCGCTCCACTTCGTTCCGCGCGGCAGCGCACCCGCGCACCGGGGAGCCGGGGAGTCGGGGAGTCGGGGAGTCGGGGAGCCGGGGAGCCGGGGAGCCGGGAGCCGGGGAGCCGGGGAGCCGGGGAAAAGTTCCCCGGCCGCG
>JBPEXA010000294.1:0-4501 GCA_052032135.1 Thermoanaerobaculia bacterium
CGGGGCGATCGCCGGCGGCGATGGTGGCGGAGACCGCCAGACGATCGCCGGCGTCGCCGCCGAGCGCGTAGCCGTCCATCGCCGAGACGTCACAGGACGGGACGTCGACGGTGGCGTCGGCCCCCGCCGCCGCCACCCGGCCGAGCGCCTGTCGCCGGTCGACGTCGACCGCCGGCAGCGGCTCGAGCCGGGGCGCGAGCGCCGCCCACGCCGCCTCGGCGCTCAACAGCTCATCGCCGCCCACGACCCGCCCCGTTGACAGGATTGACAATTTGTGCTCTCATGGTCACCGAAATAACGGCGCACAGTCCTGTGCCGTCGGTCCGCAGGGGGTCGAGAACGATGCCGGACGCAGCGATCGAGAAGACCAAGCAGTTCCATTACCACGGCGACCTCGCCGACACGCCGCTCCCCGAGATTCTCGCACGAGTGGCGCACTTCAACGTGCCAGGGCGGCTGGAGGCGGTGCGCGACGACAAGTCGACCGAGATCTTCATCCGCGACGGTCACGTGGTGCACGCGCGATCGTCCGATCTCGCCAACAGCCTCGGCGTCTATCTGCGCCGCATCGGGCGGCTGTCGCAGGACGAGTTCCGGCGGGTGATGCGGCTGCGGCGCGAGACCAACGCCCGGCTCGGCGGCCTGCTGATCCAGCACGGCCTGATGGCGCCCGACGAGGTGCGCGAGGCGATCAAGCGGCAGACCGAGGAGATCGTCTGGTCGCTCTTCTCGTGGTGGCGCGGCAACGTCACCTTCAAGCTCGGCCCCTGGCAGCCGGTCGACATGATCTGCATCCAGCTGTCGCTCTCCCAGGTGATCATCGACGGCATCAAGCGCGAGTCGGACGTCCGTCCGCTCATCCGCCGCATCGGCCGCCGCAGCACGGTGCTGGAGCCCCACTTCACGATCGAAGACTCGGTCGAGCACGGCTTCGACGCCGAGGAGTACGCGCTGCTGACGATGGTCGACGGCCGGCGCACGCTGTTCGAGCTGTGCTCCGACGGTCCGCGCGTCGGCAAGGACAACGCCCGCCTGCTCTACGCCTTCTATGTCCTCGGGCTGATCAAGCCGGTGTTCGAGGCGAGCGACGGTGCGGAGCCGGTGCGCCTGCACGCCTTCCGCTCGTCGAACGACGCGCAGCCGGAAGCGTGAGCCGGCGGCCGGTTGGTGCCGCCCGCCGGCCGGTGTAGGATTCGGCGCCGCCGTCGCCAGCGCGCGGCCTCCGGGAGCCGGCATGCCGATCTACGAGTACGAATGCGACGCCTGCAGCTTGCGCATCGAGCGGCTGCAGCGGGTCGGCGACCCCGCCCCGCCCTGCCCGCAGTGTGACGGGCCGATGCAGCGCCTGCTGTCGGCGCCCGCCTTTCAGTTCAAGGGTTCGGGGTGGTACGTCACCGACTATGCCGGTCGGGGGAGCGAGGCGAAGGACGGTGACGGCGCGCCGGCGGCCGGAGACGGCGGGAAGGAGGCGGGCGGCGACGGCGCCGCGAAGGAGACCGCCGCCCCGACGTCGAAGCCGACGGCGGCCGCGGATGCCAAGCCGGCTTCGAGCTCCAAGCAAGGCTCGACGTCGGGCGACGGCGACTGACGGTCGCCCACGGAGGGCGCCGACCCGCGTGCTACGCTGATCGGGAGATGAGCGTACCGACACCCTCCGAGGTGCTCGCCGAAGCCGAGCGGACGCTGCGGAGCCAGCCGCGGGTGGCGCTGTGCCAGATCGTGCGGGTCGAAGGCTCGACCCCCGGCAAGGGGGGGTGGAAGATGCTGCTGCGGGCCGACGGGACGCACTACGGCAACCTCGGCGGCGGCGCCTTCGAGGCGATGGCGCTCGCCGACGCCGCGGCGCTGCTCGGCGAGCCTTCGCCACAGCCGCGGATCGAGCGCTACTACCTCACCGAGGAGGCGACCCGCGGGCAGCCGACCGGCATGGTGTGCGGCGGCATGGTCGAGGTCTATCTCGAGGTGCTCGCCGCCCGCCCGCTGCTGGCGATCTGCGGCGGTGGGCCGGTCGGCCAGGCGCTGGCGCGCCAGGCGGCGCTGTGCGACTTCGAGGTCGCCGTCGCCGACGATCGCGAACCGTTCCGGCGCGCGGAGCTCTTCCCGCCCGGGACCGTCGTGCTGCCGGTCGATCGTGACTACGGCGATCGCTTCCTGGAGCCCTTCGGCGGCCGCGAGCTGTCGGTCGCCGTCGTCACCCGCTGCTGGGAGACCGACCTCGCCGCCTGCCGATCGGTGCTCGATCAGCAGCCGGAAGGGCTCGCCTATCTCGGCCTGATGGGCAGCCGCCGCAAGGTCGATCGGGTGGTGCGGGAGCTCGAGGGCGAGGGCTTCGATCTCGCCGACGTTCCCTGGCATGCACCGATCGGCCTCGAGATCGGCGGCGACACCCCCGCCGAGATCGCCGTCTCGATCGCCGCCGAGCTGGTGCAGGAGCGGAGCCGGCGGCAGGCAGGGGCCTCCGACGATGAGCGGCCGATCCGGCTGGTCTGAGCTGCGCTGCTGGCTGGCCGTCGGCGCCCTCCTCGGCGCGCTGCCGGCGATGGCGGACGGCTGGCGCGCCGCCCCGGTGTGGGGCGCCGACGTGCGCAGCCTGGCGGCCGATCCGTTCGAGGAGGGTCGGCTGCTGGCGGGGACGTCGTCGGGGCAGGTGTACGCCTCCGTCGACGGCGGCGCCAGCTGGTCGCCGTCCGGCGCGCGGGTGGCGCTGCCGGGATGGGTGGTCAGCGACCTGGTGTTCGATCCCCATCGGCGCGACCGGGTGTGGGCGGCGGTCTGGTCGTTGTGGGGGAGCAGCGGCGCGGTGATGGTGTCGGTCGACGGCGGCCGGCGCTGGGAGCGTCGCGACGGCGGGCTTCCCGATCGCCAGGTCTACGCCGTGGCGCTCGCCCGCGACCGCGAGGGGGTGGTCTACGCGGCGACCCGCGCCGGGGTGTGGGGGAGCGACGACGAAGGCCGCAGCTGGCGGCATCTGACCGCGGGGCGGCCGGAGATCGGCAAGGTCACCAGCCTGCTCGTCGATCCGTGGCGGCCGGAGGTCGTGTACGCCGGCACCTGGCGGCGGGCGTATCGGAGCGACGATCGCGGTCGCACCTGGCGCGGCATCTTCGACGGCATGGTCCTCGATTCCGAGGTCTTCGCGATGGTGCCGGGTCCGGCGGGGGAGGGGGAGCTGTGGGCGTCGACCTGCGGCTGGGTCTACCGCGGTCGCGATCGCGGTCGGGTGTGGCGCCGCTACCAGCAGGGGATGAGCGAGCGGCGGGTGCAGACGTTCGCCGTGCTGCCGGGAGGCCGCTTGATGGCCGGCACCGTCAAGGGGGTGTTCGTCTCCGACGACGACGGCGCCAGCTGGTCGCGCCGCGGCCCGCGGGTGGCGGTCACCCGCATCCTCCCGCTCCCCGGCCGCCCCGGTGCGGTGCTGGTCGCCGGCGAGGGGTCGGGCGTCTGGCGCTCGGCCGACGGCGGCGAGACGTTCGTGCACTCGGCGATCGGCATGGTCGGCCTGCGGGTGGCGGATGCGATCCGGGGGGAGGGAGGCCTGGCGATCGCGGTGCACGGATCCGAGGGGCGCGACGGTGTCCACCACCTCGACGACCCGACGCTGTCGTCGCGCGGTCGTGACGAGCTGCCGCCGGTGCTCGACCTGGCGGCCGGCGGCGACCGGCTGCTGGCGGCGACCGAGGAGGGTCTCTGGCAGGGATCCGGCGGCGTCTGGCGACCGGTCGAGGGCTTCGGCGAGCGGCGGCTGCTCGGGGTCGACGCCACCGGCGACTGGATCGTCGCCTTCGACCGCGACGAGGTGCTGTCACTGCGCGGCGGCGAGCTGCGGCGCTTCACACCGGGCGCTCCGGTCGCCGCCGCCGGCGTCCACCGCGACCGGGTGTGGGTGGCGAGCGGCGGCCGGTTGCTGCGATGGGATCTCGACGCCGTCGTCGAGGTGCCGACGCCGGGCGCGGTCGGCGCCCTGTCGGTGGCGGAGGCGCTGCGGATCTCGACCCCCGCCGGGTGGCACCGGTTGGACGGCGAAGCGTGGCGGCGGGAGCCGCTCGGCGCCCACCGTCTGCTGGCGACCGGCGATCCGACGCTGCCGACGCTCGCCGTGCGCGCCGACGGCTCCGCGGCGCTGCTCGGGTCCGACGGGGGAGAGCGGTCGAGCCTGCGACTGCCGGTCCCCTGGCGCGACGTCTCGGCGGCGGTCGTCGACCGCGGCCGGCTGCACCTGGCGACGGCCGGCTACGGCCTGCTGTGGTCCAACCTGGTGACGATGGTCGCCGACGCGGAGGGGCCGGCCGCTCCGGAGTCGCCGGCCGCCGTCAGCTCCCGGTGAGCTCGCGCGCCTCGTCGCGGGAGAGCCCGAGCTTCTTGGCGTAGTACCGGAACGAGCGGAAGGTCATGCCGACCAGCTCGGCGGCCCGCGTCTGGACGCCGTCGCAGCGCTCGAGCGCCTGCTCCATCATCTGCCGCCGCAGCTCCTCGAGATGCGCCTCAAGGTCGATCCCGTCCT
>JBPEXA010000295.1:0-7705 GCA_052032135.1 Thermoanaerobaculia bacterium
GAACCCCGCCGCGCCGGTGACCAGGACCCGCACCGGATCAGTCGTCCGATCGGGAGAGCTTGTCGCGCCAGTAGTCGAGAGTGTCGCGGAGCGTCTGGTCGAACGGGATCGAAGGCTCCCAGCCGGTCGCCTGCCGGAACTTCGACGCATCGCCGACCAGGATCTCGACGTCCGACGGGCGCAGCCTCGCCGGATCGGTCTCGATCTCGACGTCGACGTCGCTCATCGCGATCAGCTTGTCGAGCAGCTCACGGATCGTGATCCCGTCGCCGCTCGCCAGGTTGTAGACCTCGCCCGGCTCCGCCCGCGTCACCGCCAGCCAGTAGCCGCGGACCATGTCGCGGACGTCGGTGAAATCCCGGACGGCGTCGAGGTTGCCGACCCGGATCGTCGGCTCGGCGAGACCCGCCTCGATCGAGGCGACCTGCTTGGCGAAGTTCGAGGTGACGAAGACCTCGCCGCGCCGCGGTCCGGTGTGGTTGAAGCCACGGGTGCGGATCGCCCGCAGCCCGTAGCTGCGGTGGTACTGGTAGGCGAGATAGTCCTGGGCGACCTTGGAGACCGCGTACGGCGACAGCGGCCGCAACGGGTTGGTCTCGACGATCGGCGTCTCCTCCGGGTGGACGAGACCGTACTCCTCGCTGGAGCAGGCGATCTGGATCGCCGGATCGAGGCCGAGCGCGCGCACCGCCTCGAAGAGATGGGTCTGACCCTCGATGTTGGTGGTCAGGGTGTCGGCGGGCGATCGCCAGCTGGTGGGGACGAAGCTCTGGGCCGCCAGGTGAAAGACGTAGTCGGGCCGCGACTCCGCCAGCGTCGAGTGGATCGACGTGTAGTCCCGCAGATCGGCCTCGATCAGCGTCACCTTGTCCCGCAGGTGCCGGACGTTCTCCATCCGGCTCCGCCAGCGGAAGGTGCCGAACACCTCCACGTCGGGCTGCTCGGCGAGCAGATAGTCCGCCAGATGGGACCCGGCGAAGCCGGTGATCCCGGTGATCAGTGCGCGCATGAAGGCTCTCCTGGACCCGCCTCGGGTTTCAGAACACGTCGTTCTGGCGGGTCGAATCGTTGAAGTCGAGGAACTCTCCGATGTTCTTGAGGGAGATCGAGAAGCGGATGTCGCGATCCTCGCGGACCAGCGACTTGAACTCTCGCAGGTCGAGCCGCATCGACCAGCACTGGGTGTTGAACGCCACGACGTGGCTGTGCTGCTGCAGGAGGCTCTGCTCGAGGTCGTAGTTGAGCTGGGAGAGCAGCTGCAGTCGCTGACGGAAGAAGGCGAGACCGCTGCCGAACCGGATCTGGCTCCCCTGCGTCTCGCCGGTCATCGGATCGAACAGCGCCGAGTAGTTGAGCGAGAAGCGGGAAGCTCCGAACTGCTTCTGGCCCGACACCGAGGCGCGGTTGAACTGGTTGAAGAGCGTGTTGTAGCTGCTCGAGACGTCGAGGCTGGTCGTCTGGCTCGGACGGAAGCGGTACTGCATGCTGATCGGGCTCTCCTTGAGCGTCAGCACCTCCGGCATCCCGTCGCCGTCCGTGTCGGGGACGGTGAAGCGGGTGAGCGGCTGATCGTCCTTGAAGCTGAACGACTGTGAGAGCTCGAACGACATGATCTCCCGGGCGCCGAACGGCGAGTCCTCGTCCTCCGGCTTGGCGAGCAGCCGGTTGACGAAGCGGAAGGTCGCCAGCTCGGTGGCGACCCGCCCGGAGTCGACCTGGTCGAAGACCGGGATCAGATCCTGGTCGGCGAAGTCGGCCGACGACAGGTAGTCCCATCGCGGCTCGATCACGTGCTTGAACTTGCCCCACTTGCCGATCCCCTTGTGGAACACGCGCGACACCGACGGGCCGATGATGTTGGCGGAGACCGCCCCCACGGTGCGGGTGATCGACTCGCCGGTGAACTCCTGGTTGCCCTGGTCGTTGAGCTCGCGGCTCAGGCTGTCGCTGTAGCTCGCCGCCCGGCCGTCGACGTTGACGGTCGCCGACAGCCAGCTGGTGCCGAGCGGCACCGACAGCCGGGGGTTGACGTTCAACCGCTCGTAGGAGACCGTCTCGACCCCGGTCGCCTCGATCTCGAAGGCGTGAGCGCCCGCCGCCAGCGAGAAGTAGAGCGGCAGATCGCCGATCTGCGTCGAGCGGAGGCGGTACTCGAGCTCCGGCACCTGCCGGCGGGAACGGGTCAGCCCCGAGCGGATGAACTGCTCCTGGTTCTCGAACAGCAGGCTACCCGAGTGCTTGCCCCACGATCCCTGGAGGAAGGCGCTCGACTGGATGCGGCGCACCGAGATCGAGTCGAAATTGCGGGAGAAGTCGCGGAAGAAGTCGAAATCGGAGAAGTCGGTGTGGTTGACGATCGCGGTGAGGCCGAGCGGCAGCTCGCTCGAGCGGTGCCGCCAGTTGACGCGCCAGCGCAGGTCGCCGTCCTCGCCGGGATCACCGAAGAGGTTGTTCTTGTCGTCGACGAAATCGACGCCGAAGTAGCCGTAGGTCCCGCTGACCGGGGCGTAGCGGAACTCGAGCCCGAAGGTGTCGATCCCCTCGCTGTAGGTCTCGCCGAAGAGGGTCGCGTCGTAGCTGTCGCCGAACGTCTGGAACCAGGAGGCGCCGACGACGCCGCCGCGCCGCTCCGAGTAGCCGAGGCTCGGCGTCAGGAAGCCGGACGTCCGCTCGGTCTTCGCCGGCACCATCAGGAAGGGCGCGTAGAGGAACGGCAGCTTCTTGACCCGCATCCTCGTGTTGTAGATCTTGGCGAACCCCTCCATCACGATGCGGGCTCGCGAAAGGCGGAAGCTCCACGCCGGCTGATCGCTGTCGCACGACGTCAGCACGCCGTCCCTCACCGTGTAGACGTCCGGCCCGACCTTGCTCATCTCGGCGCCGTAGAAGTAGAGGTCTCGCCCGAGGGTCGCCTTGGCGTCGTAGACGGTGCCGGTGCGGGTTCCGAGATCGTACTCGAGGCGCTCGCCGGCGAGCCGTCGCGGGCCCTCGTCGAGGATGACGTCGCCCTCCGCCAGCACCGTCTCGTTGGTCAGGTCGAGCTCGAGTCGCTGCGCCCGGATGCGCTGCGATCCGTAGCGGATGTCGACCCCTCCCGAGGCGACCAGGAAGTCGGGCCGCAGATACTCCATGCGGCCGGCGAGCCCGATCGCCGTGCCGGCGCGACCCTCACCGGCGACCGGGAGGTTGAAGCTCAATCGCTGGAACTGGGGCGCGCCCGAGTAGACCTGTGCCGACACCAGCAGGGCCAGGACGGTGCCGGTCAATCGCCGGCCCTTTCGACGATCACCGCGGTCGACTCGCCCCCTCCGATGCAGATCGCCGCACATCCCCGCCGGGCGTCGCGCTCCCGCATCGCGTGCAGCAGCGTGACCAGGATGCGGGCGCCGGAACAGCCGATCGGATGGCCGAGGGCGACCGCCCCGCCGCGCACGTTGACGCGCTCGGGATCGAGCTCGAGGTCGTCGATGAAGGCCATCGCGACCGCGGCGAACGCCTCGTTGACCTCCCACAGGTCGATGTCGGCGGCGGTCAGCCCGGCGCGATCGAGGACCTTGCCCACCGCGGCGATCGGAGCGGTGGTGAACCACTCCGGCGCCTGGGCGGTCGACGCCTGGGCGACGAGGCGGGCGAGCGGCGTCACGCCTCGCGACGCCGCCTCGGCGGCGGTGGTGAGCACCAGCGCCGCCGCGCCGTCGTTGATCTTGCTGGCGTTGGCGGCGGTCACAGTGCCGTCCTTGTCGAAGGCGGGCCGCAGCTGCGGCATCTTCGAGAGGTCGGAGCGGAACGGCTCTTCGTCACGATCGACCACCTCCGCGTCGCCCTTGCGCCGCGGCACGGTCACCGCCGCGATCTCGTCGCCGAAAGCACCGCTCTCGGTCGCTGCGCGGGCCCGCTCGTAGCTGCGTCGCGCGAAGTCGTCCTGCTGCTCCCGGCTGTAGTCGTACTTCGCGGCGCACAGCTCGGCGCAGTTGCCCATGTGCTGGTCGTTGTAGGGATCCCACAGCCCGTCGTGGATCATCGAGTCGACGAGCCGCCCGTGCCCGAGGCGGAGGCCGTCGCGCGCCCCGACGGCCAGATAGGGGGCCCGGCTCATGCTCTCCATCCCCCCGGCGGCCACCAGGCCGAAGTCGCCGCAGCGCAGGTCGTTGGCGGCAGTCATCACCGCGCGCATCGCCGACCCGCACACCTTGCCGACGGTCACCGCGCCGGTCGACTCCGGGCAGCCGGCGGCGAGCGTCGCCTGGCGAGCGGGGGCCTGGCCGACACCGGCGGTCAGCACGTTGCCCATGTAGACCTGCTCGACGTCGGAGGGCGCCACTCCGGAGCGCTCGAACGCGGCCGCCAGCGCCCTCGCCCCGAGCTCGTGCACCGGCACCGCGGCGAGGCTCCCCTGGAAGGCGCCGATCGGAGTCCGCGCGGCGCTCAGAATGACGACGTCGTTCATGCGTTTGCTATGGTCCGTGCGCTGGCCGGCCGCTTCGCGGAGGCGCTCGAGAGCGTCCGGATGCTAGCACAGCGAAACCATGCGATTTCTGGCCGTCGACCTGGGTGAAAAGCGCGTCGGAATCGCCATTTCCGACCCCGACGGCGCGGTGGCGACACCCCTCGCCGCGCTCGCTCGCAGCAACGATCGCGCGCTGCTCGACGCCCTCGCCGACCTCGTCCGCACCGAGTCGGTCGAGCGTCTGGTGGTCGGCGAGCCGAGGCGACTGGACGGCAGTCGCGGCGACGCCGCCCGCCGCGCGCAGTCGTTCGCGCGCAAGCTCGAGGCGCGCTGCGGGCTGCCGGTGGAGTTGATCGACGAGGCGCTCACCTCGGTCGCCGCCGTCGAGCGGCTCCGTGCCGCCGGCGTCGACCCGCGCCGGCACCCCGAGCGGATCGACGCCGTGGCGGCGCAGATCATCCTCGAGGACGCCCTCGCGCGACAGCGGGAGCGCGACCCGCGTTGAAGCGCACCCTGCTGGTGGCGGCGATCGCGCTGCTGCTCACGCTCGTCGCCCTCGGCGGCTGGGGGTGGCTCGCCTGGCAGCGGTTGCACGAGCCGTTCGGCCGTGCGGGCGAGACCGTCACGCTCTCGGTCCCCAGCGGAGAGACCGCGGCGCAGATCCTCGAGCGCCTCGCCGCTGCGGGGGTGATCGCCGACGCCGAGACCGCGCGCCTCTACCTCATCCACGTGCTCGACGATCCGCCGCTGCAGGCGGGCGACTACCGATTCGAGCTGCCGACGACCGTTCCCGGGGTCCTGGCGAAGCTGATCGAGGGCGCCGTGGTCCTGCAGCCGGTCACCGTGGTCGAGGGGCTGACCGTCGAGGAGACGGCGCGGTCCCTCGCCGATCAGGGCTTCGGCAGCTACGAGCGCTACCTGCCGCTGGTGCGGTCGCCGGAGCTGATCGCCGACCTCGACCCGGTGGCGACCGACCTCGAAGGGTACCTCTTCCCCGACACCTACCACTTCCCGCGCACGGCGACCGAGGACGAGGTCGTCCGCACCATGGTGGCGACCTTCCGCCGCCGGATGGCGGAGAGCTTTCCCGACCTCGCGCTCGGCGTGCGCGAATGGGTGACGCTGGCGTCGATCGTCGAGAAGGAGGCGGGGCTCGACGCGGAGCGGCCGGTGATCGCCGGCGTCTACCGCAACCGGCTCGATCGCGGCATCGGCCTCTACGCCGATCCGACGATCATCTACGCGCTGAAGAAGCTCGGCCGCTGGGACGGCGACATCCGCCGCAAGGACCTCTCTCTCGATTCCCCCTACAACACCTACCGCAACGTCGGCCTGCCGCCGGGACCGATCTGCTCCCCCGGCCTGGCGAGCCTCGAGGCGGCGGCGGCGCCCGCCGACGTCCCCTACCTCTACTTCGTCAGCCGCAACGACGGCAGCCACGTGTTCGCCGAGACGCTGCGCGAGCACAACCGCAACGTCGACGAGTGGCAGCGCCGTTACTGGCGGGAGCGGCGGTCAGGGAGCGGAAAATCTCCTTGACCCACGAGACTCACATAATATAGTAGTTCGCCTGCCACATTTTCGGCGCATGCTCAGGGGCCCGACATGACGACACCACAACAGTTCGGAGAGTACCTCCTCTTTCGCAAACTGACGACCGACGCGATCGGCGAGACCTATCGTGCCGGCAAGATCGGCAGCCAGGGGATCGAGCGCGTCGTCCTGCTGCGCCTGTTCAACGGCGCCGGCATCGAGCCCGAAGGGGTATGGCGCACCATCGCCGATCGCATGGGCCTGCACCGCACGCTGCAGAACCCGCACATCGGCGACGGGACCGACGTCGGCAGGGTCGGTTCCGTCCCCTTCGTCGCCTACGAGTACATCTCCGGCAAGAACCTCGCCGAGCTGCTGCAGCAGGCGCGATCGCGCACCTTCCAGATCCCCACCGAGCACGCGCTGTTCATCGTCGAGCGGCTCACCTTCGGCCTCACCGCCGCCTATTCGACCCGCCATCGCGAGCACCGCGTGCAGCACGGCTTCCTGGTGCCCGAGAACGTGCTGCTGTCGAACGAGGGGGAGGTGCGACTGATCGGCTTCGAGTCGGGACCGGCGCTGCGGGAGTGTCTCGGCGCGGCCCCGGTGCGCGAAGCGTTCGGCTCCTACCTGGCCCCCGAGGTCGGCCCGGGGTCGCAGCGTCGACCGACCGACGACGTCTTCTCCCTCGCCAGCATCCTCTACGAGCTGTTGAGCGGGACGCCGCTGCCTCGCGTCGAGGAGGGCTCGTACGACGCGGTGATCGACGAGGCGACGATGGCGGACGACGTCAAGCCGTTGCCGCCCGCTCTCCGGGCGCTGCTCAAGAGCAGCCTCGCTGCCGCACCGCAGCGCATCGGCGACGTGCAGCAGTGGCAGCAGGCGTTCAGCCGCTTCATCTCGGAGGCGGAGTACAGCCCGACGACCTTCAACCTCGCCTTCTTCATGCACACCCTCTTCGGCGGCGAGATCGCCCAGGAGAGCGCCGACATCGAGCGCGAAAAGGCGACCCAGGTCGACGTCACCGCTCTCGCCGCGCAGACGGTCGCCCAGGAGCCGACTCCGGGACCGTCGGACACCGTCCTCATCCCCCCCTCGCAGACCGAGGAGGTCGCCGCCACCGTCGCCGCCACCGCTGCCCACGGCGGCCAGTACGGCACCGCCCGCAAGCCGGCGAACTGGAAGGTGCTCGTCCCCTTCGCGCTGCTCGCCGTGCTCGGCGGTCTCGGCGCCGCCTACTACATGTCGGGGCCGCGGCAGACGACACCCGACGAGGTCGCGATGGCCCAGCAGCCGGTCGCCGTCCCGGACCTCGCCACCGAGGGGATCGACGACGGCTTCGAGGTCGACGTCACCGCGGTCGCCGACGAGGCCGCTCCGCCGGAGGAGGCCGAGATCCAGGCGGCCGCGCCCGCCGACGTCGTCGACGTCGCCTCGGTGCCGGCGCCGCCGACTCCGGAGGAGATCGAAGGCCAGATCGATCGCCTCGTCGAGACGAGGACCCGCGAGCTCGAAGGCGCACTGGAAGCGAAGTACGAGGAGGAGCTCGCCGCGCTGCGCGAACAGCTGGAGGCGGCGAAGCGGGCCGAAGAGACCCGCCCCGCTCCCCGTGAGACCGTCGCCACCCCGCCCGAGGCGGTGTCCACCACCGCTACCGCCACGCCGCCGCCCGCGCAGCGGGCGCGGACTGGCGCGCCCGACGCCGGGGTCGCCAGCGAGCCGCCG
>JBPEXA010000296.1:0-6013 GCA_052032135.1 Thermoanaerobaculia bacterium
GCGCCGTCGAGCACCCAGCTGTCGCCGTCGCGGCGGGCGGTGGTCCGCATCCCGCCCGGGTTGGAGCCGAAGTCGGGCTCGGTGAGCCCGAAGCAACCGATCGCCTCGCCGCTGGCCAGCCGGGGGATCCAGCGGTCCTTCTGCTCCTGGGATCCGAAGGTGTGGATCGGGTACATCACCAGCGCGCTCTGCACCGAGACGAAGCTCCGCAGCCCGCTGTCACCGCGCTCGAGCTCCTGCATGATCAGGCCGTAGGCGACGTTCGAGAGGCCGGGGAGGCCGTAGTCGTCGATCGTCGCCCCGAACAGGCCGAGCTCGGCCATGTCGGGGACGATCTCGATCGGAAAGCGCCCTTGCTCGTAGCACTCTTCGATGATCGGGACGATCTTGTCGTCGACGAACCGCCGCACCGAATCGCGTGCCAGCCGCTCGTCGTCGGCGAGCAGCGCATCGAACTCCAGAAAATCCACGCCCGGAAACCGGCTCACGGCGAAACCTCCTCGATGTCGGTGGTGAAGGGGGGTTTGGGGCCGCCCGGACCGTCCGAGCGGCCCAAAATCTTAGCACGGGAAAGGGGTCTCTCCGTGGAGTATCATCCACCCCGATGGGGTTCTCGGGAGGTAGCGCATGGGCGATGGCGAGGGACATCTCGGCCGGCCATCTCTCGGTGACCGAGCGCACGTTCCGCCGCATGCAGCCGGGTGAGGTCGACCAGCTCAAGTTCGAGATGAACCGCCTGCTCAACAGCGTGCGGGGCGATCAGCCGAACCTCGCCGACTTCGACGCGCTGCGCGACCGCAACCGGCGGATCCAACGCCTGACCGGCGCTCTTCGAGTGATGAACCACTTCCTGGTCGCTCACCGCCGCTGATCCGGATGACGCCGCTCGGCATCCTCACGGTCGCGATCGCGCTCGGGGCGGCGATCCTCTTCGACTGGCTGGCCCACCGTGCGGGGCTCACCCCGCCCGCCTTCGTGGTACCGCCGGGCGAGGAGCAGCGCGCGGGGGGGGCGATGGTGCGGCGGGCGGCGGCGATCGTCCTGCTGGCGGCGGTCTTCTGGCTCGGGGTGTTCGGCGCTCTCGCCCATCTGGGCGGCGAGCCGATGACCGACTTCTCCGACGTCGGAACCGGTGCTCTGTTCCTCCTGCACCTGATCTTCGGGATCGCCGTCGTCGTCTGGTACGGGCTCGGCTTCGCCGGCTTCCCGCAGTCGTCGTGGAGCCGGCAGATGGGTCTCGCGACGCCGTCGGTCGGCCGCGAGATCGGCGTCGGCTTGCTCGCAGGTGCGGCCGCCTGGCTGGGCGTCATCACCGTCCTCGTGGTCGTCGGGGTGGTCGTCATCTGGGCGGGAGGCGACGACGCGCTCCCCCAGCAGCCGCCGGCGATGATCCCGTGGATCGTCTCCCTGCCGATCGTGGTGCGGATCGCCGTCTCCGCATCGGCCGGATTCTTCGAAGAGCTGTTCTTCCGCGGCTTCCTCCAGCCCCGTATCGGCATCGGGCTGTCGACGCTCTTCTTCGTCCTCGCCCACGCCAACTACGAGCAGCCGTTCATGCTGATCGGCATCGCCCTGCTGTCGGTGATCTTCGCCGCGCTGGTGCGATGGCGACAGAACATCTGGCCGGCGATCGCCGCCCACGCCCTGTTCGACGCCATCCAGCTGCTGATCGTCGTCCCGGTGGCCCTCGATTTCATCGACGGCGAGGGGACGCCATGGCTGCCCGTCGCCTGGTTGCTGTTGCCGTGAGTGGGGCGGTCCATCTCGCCGTCGGCAGCCGTCTCGAGAACGTCGAGCTGGTGCGCGCGGCGATCGACGCGGTCCTCGACGGATTCGAGCTCGACGACGACACCGCTCGGCAGATCGATCTCGCGATGCGCGAGGCGGTGGTCAACGCGATGCGCCACGGCAACGGCGACGACCCGGAGCGGACGGTCGAGGTCGACTGCTCGGTCGACGACGGCGTCCTGACGCTGCGGGTGCGCGACGAGGGCCCCGGCTTCGATCCGGAGTCGGTGCCCGATCCGCTCGACGACGAGAATCTCCACCGCACGAGCGGCCGCGGCCTGCTGTTCATGCGCCAGTGCATGGACACCGTGGACTACACCTTTCGACCCGGGGAGGGTACGATGGTGACGATGACCAAAGCGATCGGACCGTCGCCTCGCCGCGCGAGGCCGATGGAGGAGGAGTGACCATGCAGATCAGTGCACGCCATCGAGAGGGAGTGACCGTTCTCGATCCCAAGGGGAAGATCACGATCGGGGCGGGCGACGTCGCCATCCGGGACGCCGTTCACGAAGCGCTCGATGCCGGCTCCAAGAAGATCCTCATCAACCTCAACGGCGTGTCGACGTGCGACTCGTCCGGCATCGGTGAGCTGGTGGCCGCCTACACCACGGTCAAGAACCGGGGCGGCGAGCTGAAGCTGTGCGAGCTGCCGGCGAAGGTCTCCGACGTGCTGCAGATCACGCAGCTGATCACCGTCTTCGAGATCCACGACAGCGAGGACGAGGCGATCGCCTCGTTCTGACCCGACCGTCGAACCCGACCGTCCGACCCGGCCGCCTGGCTCGACGTTCCGACGCCCTCAGGAGGGCGCCGGCCGCCAGCGCGCGCTCTTGAGGCTGTAGAGCTCGCCGCTGAGGTAGTTGACGTACCCTTCGAGCGTCGCGGGCATGACGCCGACGTTCATCTTGCTCAGCAGGCTGACGAAGGGGGCCTCGCGGGCGAAGATCTCCTGCGCCAGCAGGTAGTGAGGGAGGCGGCTGTCGGGGGTCAGTGCGGAGGCGCCCGCCTCGATCGCGCGATCGAACTCCGGGTCGGAGAACGCGCCGCGATTGAAGCCTCCCGGAGGGACGCTGTCGGAGTGGAGCATCAGAGCGAAGATGTCGGGGTCGACGATGCCGGTCTGGGTGAGGCTGAAGAGCTCGAAGTTGCCCTGCTTGACGTCGTTGTAGAAGGTCGCGAACTCGAAGGATCGGATGTCGACGCCGACGCCGACGTCGGCCAGCATCGACTGGATCACCTGCGCCTGGAGCACCGCCGTCGCATCGGTCGACGTCTTGTAGGTGACGGAGAACCTGCGCTCCGGCCCGTCGCCGTCGGGGTCCGGATAGCCGGCCCCGTCGAGCAGCGCCCGCGCCGCGGCGGGGTCGAAAGGGGCGACCGGCAGCGCGGGGTGGTGCGCCCAGTGACCGGCCGGGATCGGCGTTTCGCCGACCCTGCCGAGCCCCTGCCAGAGGGTGTCGACGATCTGCTGGCGGTCGATCGCCAGCCGCAGCGCCCGGCGCACCTCGACGTCGGCCAGCGGCGGCTCTCGCAGGTTGATGCCGAGGTAGACCCAGTTCGAGCCGGGATCGACCGCCACCCGGAACCGGGGGTCGGCGCGCAGGTCGGAGACGGCGTCGGGGGCGAGCCCGTTGACGATCAGGTGGGTCGAGCCCTTGCGCAGCTCGAGCTCGCGGACGGTGGCGTCGGGGACCACCTTGAGCACCACGCGGTCGAGGGCGGGGCGCCCCTCCCAGGCATCGTCGAAGGCGGCGAGCTCGACACGATCGGGAGACGCGGCGACGAAGCGGAACGGGCCGGTGCCGATCGGATGCCGGTTCATCGCCTCGGGGTCGGAGCCCGCGGGCACGATGCCGAGGTAGGTGGTCAGGTTGACGAGCATCGCGCCGTACGGCTCTCGCATGTGGAAGTCGACCGTCGCGGCGTCGACCTTCTCGACCCGCTCGAGCTGGGAGAAGGCGCCGGTCTTCGGCGTCACCACCCTGCCGTCGAGCATCGTCTGGAAGGTCCAGACGACGTCGTCGGCGCCGAACGGGCGGCCGTCGTGGAAGCTCACCCCGGGGCGGAGCGAGAAGCGATAGCGCAAGCCGTCGTCGAGGATCTCCCACGACGTCGCGAGCGACGGGGCGAGGTCGCCGTCGGGGAGCTTCTCGACCAGCCCGTTGTGGACCAGCTCGAACACTCGCGCCGAGCTCTGGTCGGTGGCGACCCGGGTGTCGAAGTGGATCGGCGGGTTCTCGAGGGCGACGACCACCTCGTTGGTGGCGGCCTCGGGAGCGGCTCGGCAGCCGCCGAGGGCCAGCAGGATCGGCAGCCAGCGCAGGCGCGAGCTCGAGAACGGCTTTGTTACGATGCTCAAGGTGGGGGCCAACGCTCGCGGGAAACCGGGGGATCTTAGCAGTTGACCGGACGGCGACACGCCTCCCTGCTCGCCCTCGCGGCGCTCACCGGCGGCGGAGTCTTCGCCGCAGCGACGACCGACCGTCCCGCGGCGACGCGGGAGGCCGACCTGGCGGCGATCCGCGAGCGGGTGGCGGATCTGGAGGGGCGGTTGGAGGAGATCCGGCGCCGCAAGGAAGGCCTCGTCGGCGACCTGGTCGAGGCCGATTACGAGCTGCGCCTCCAGGAGGAGCGGGTGGCGGAGGTGGCGAGCGGGCTCGATGCCGCCCGCGTCGAGCTGGAGGCGGTCGAACAGGAGACCGGAGAGGTCGAGCAGCGGCTGGAGTCGGTTCGCCGTGCGCTCGCCCGCCGCACCACCGGCCTCTACCGACTCGGCGGCCGCGGGAGCGCTCGCCTGCTGCTGTCGACCCGCGCGACCGGCGACCTGCTGCCGGTCGTGCGAGCGCTCCGCTATCTCGTGCAGCGGGACGCCGAGCTGCGACGCTCGCTGAGCGAGACGGAGCTCGAGCTGCGGCGCCAGCTGACGGCGCTGTCGGCGCAGCGCCAGCGGGTCGGCGAGCTGGTCGCCGTCGAGCGGCAGCGGCTCGCCGAGCTGCGCACGATCCGCCGCCGCCGCGCCCGCCTGCTCGCCGAGGTCGAGAGCACCGAGCGGAGCGCCGCGGCGGAGGTCGCCGACTGGTCGGCCCGGGAGGGTCGCCTCGGCGCGCTGCTCGCCGAGCTCGACCGGCGCGACCCGCTCTCCGGTCGCGAGATCTCGGAGTTCAAGGGTGCGCTCGACCGACCGATCACCGGCACCATCGTGCGGCCGTTCGGCCCGCGTCGGGATCCCCGCTACCGCACCCTCGTGCCGCACAACGGTGTCCAGTTCTCGGGACTGCGGGACGAGGCGGTGCGCGTCGTCTTCCCGGGGCGCGTCCGCTACGCCGATCGACTCGAGGGGTACGGGCCGACGGTGGTCGTCGAGCATGCCGGCCGTGTCTTCACCCTCTACGCGGGAATGGCGGAAATCTCGGTCGGGCGCGATGAGTTACTATCCTTCGGCCAGTCGATCGGGCGCACGGACGGCGGCCTCTACTTCGAGGTCCGCGTCGACAACCGGCCGGTCGACCCCGCGTCATGGATTCGATGAAACCGCAGCGCCGCCCGATGCGCAGCCGCCTGTTGTTCATGCTGGCATCGGTCGTCAGCTTGAGCCCGTTCGCGGCCGGAGCGCTGATCGGCGCCGACGAGGGCCGCGACTCGCTCTTCAAGCAGCTCTCGGTGCTCACCGAGGTGCTGACGCTCGTCCAGCGCACCTACGTCGAGGAGGTGTCGGTGCGCTCGCTGCTCGACGGTGCGCTCGAAGGGGCGACCGACGGCCTCGACAGCCTGTCGACGTACGTGCCGGCCGAGGCGGTCGAAGAGTGGGATCGCCGGCGCTCGATCGGCACCTCGCGCAGCGGCATCTCGCTCGCCAAGGACCGCGGCATCGCCTACGCGCTGGCGGTCGAGGAGGGGAGCCCGGGAGCGGCGGCGGGGATCGAGAGCGGTGACGTGATCGCGACGATCGACGGCGTCTCGACTCGCCAGCTCGCGCTGTGGGAGATCCAGTCGATCCTCGCCGGCGAGCCGGGCACCGCGCTGCAGCTCAAGCTGCTGCGGTCCGGCCAGGGTCGCGAGGTCGAACTCACCCTGGGGAGCTACGAGCGGCTCGCCAGCCCGGCCAGCGAGATCGAGGGCGTGACCGTCCTCGACGTCACCGCGATCGACGAACGGACGGCCGGTGAGGTGCGGGACGTGCTCACCCGCCTCGGCGAGGCGGGCGGGACGGCGCTCATCCTCG
>JBPEXA010000297.1:0-8523 GCA_052032135.1 Thermoanaerobaculia bacterium
GAGCGGCCTGCCGTAGAGCAGCATGCCGGTCGCGAACATCGCGCCGTAGACCGCGATCGACCCCCACGCCATGCAGGCGAGCCCCGCCCGCACCGGCCACCCTTCCGCGGGCGGTGCGTCGAAGCGGCGCCAGCCGGGGCCTCCGGGGCGCACGGTCCGGGCGAACGCCTCGAGCGTCGCGTCGGCGGTCGGTCTGGTGAGCGCGGTGGCGGCGAGCCAGGCGGCGGTCGTCCCAGCGACGCCGATCAGCAGCTGTTGCCACGGCTCGAGCGTCGTCTCCACCACGGCGAAGAGGACGGCGATGCCGAAGGAGACCGCCATCGCCACGATCTCGCTCCAGGCGTTGATCCGCCACCAGAACCAACGCAACAGGAACAGCAGCCCGGTGCCGGCGCCGATCTGCAGCAGGATCTGGAAGGCTTGGAGCGCGCTCTCGAGGGTCAGCGCCAGCACCGCGGCGGCGACCATCAGGGCGACCGTGCTCGTCCGGCCGACGGCGACCAGCTCCCGATCCCCGGCGGCCGGCCGCACGAATCTCCGGTAGACGTCGTAGGTGAGGTACGACGCCCCCCAGTTGAGGTGGGTCGAGATCGTCGACATGTAGGCGGCGGCCAGCGAGCCGGTGACCAACCCGAGCCACCCGGCGGGGACGAAGGTGAGCATCGCCGGGTAGGCGAGATCGTGACCGACGACCTCGCGCGGCAGCGACGGGAAGGCGGCGGCCAGCGCATCGAGGTCGGGGAAGACGATCAGCGAGGCGAGCGCCACCAGCAGCCACGGCCACGGCCGCAGCGCGTAGTGGGCGACGTTGAAGAGCAGGGTCGCGCCGACGGCGTGCCGCTCGTCGCGCGCCGCCAGCATGCGCTGCGCGACGTAGCCGCCGCCCCCCGGCTCCGATCCGGGGTACCACGCCGCCCACCATTGGACGGCGAGCGGAACGACGAAGAGCGGCACGAAGACCGCGGGATCGCTCCACTCCGGCACCAGCCCGAGCCGCCCGGCGACCGCCGGATGCTCGACCAGCGATCGCAGCCCGCCGACCTCGGGATGGCGCACGGCGACCGACGCCGCCACCACCGAGCCGGTCATCGCCACCGCGAACAGCAGCAGATCGGTGAGGATCACCGACCGCAGGCCACCCGCGGCGCTGAGCAGCACGGTCACCGTCCCGGCCACCGCCACCACCGCCGTCGGCGAGACACCGAACAGAACGCTGCCGATCTTGATCGCCGCCAGGGTGACCGCCGCCATCACCATCACGTTGAAGACGACGCCGAGGTAGATGGCGCGAAACCCACGCAGGAACGCCGCCGGCCGGCCGCTGTAGCGCAGCTCGTAGAACTCGAGGTCGGTCACCACCCCGCTGCGGCGCCAGAGGGCGGCGTAGACGAAGACGGTCAGCATGCCGGTGAGCAGGAACGCCCACCAGACCCAGTTGCCGCTCACCCCGTGGCGGCGGGTGATGTCGGCGACCAGGTTCGGGGTATCGGTCGAGAAGGTCGTCGCCACCATCGAGGTGCCGAGCAGCCACCACGGTAGCGACCGCCCAGAGAGGAAGAAGTCGCCCGGAGAGCGTCCGGCGCGCCGCGCCGCCAGCACGCCGACCACCAGCGTCACGCCGAAGTAGGCGACGAGCACGACGAGGTCGAGCGAGGACAGCCTCATGCCGGGGCCTGCCGATCGTCGACGGCGGCGGCGCCGCTCGCGCCGGTGACGAAGAAGCGGCCCCGCCGATCGGGGAAGGCGTCGCCGTAGGCTCTCCGCCAACGCCGGAGCTGGCCGTCGGCGTCGGCGCGCCGCACCATCGCCCACACCGCACCGCCGAAGCCGGCACCGAACGACGAGGCGGCGATCGCCCCCGTCGCTCGCGCGAGCTCGACCAGCGCCGAAGTCTCCGGCACCTGATTGCCCAGCCACCTCTCGGCGGCCCGCTGGGAGTCGACGGCGAGCCGACCGAGCGCGTCGCCGTCGGCGGCCTCGATCGCCGCCATCGCCGCGGGCACCAGCGTCTCGACCTGCAGCACGAAGTGGCGGCAGCGGTCGAGCCGCCGACGGCCGTCTGCGGTCTCGGGCAATGCCGCGCGCACGGTCTCGATCACGGCATCACCACCGCCGGACAGCTCGAGCGCCGCCCCGAGATGCTCGGCGTCGCGCCCGGTCACCCGTCGCCAGCAGCGGGTGAGCTCCGCCGCGTCGGCGGCGAGCCGGTTGTACCGCTCTCGTGCGGCGCCCGCCTTCCGCGCCTCCACACCGCTCACGCCCACCACGAAGGTCCAGTCGGCGGGCAGCACGGCGTCGCCCTCGGGGCGCAACGGCGCGAAGCGCAGGCGGTGCACCCGACCGCGGCGCGCGGTCAGGATCGCCGCGTGGTCCTGACAGCCGCCGCGCGTCCCCGCTCCCTCGCCGCCGGCGAGCGCGGCGTGCGGCCGCCCCGCCTCGACGTCGCCGAGGTACGCCGCCCACCGGCGGCGATCTCTCCCCCACGGCGCTCTGGCGCCGAGATCGTGGACGGCGTCGACCGCGAGGAAGGCGGCGACGACGAGCGCCGTCGAGCTCGCCAGACCCGCCGCGGCGGGGAGCGTGCTCGCCATCGCGACGTCGATGCCGCGATCGAGGGGGCCGAAGTCGCGGCCCAGCCGGCGGACGACGAGGACCGGGTAGTTCGACCACGCCCCCGGCCGCGATGGCGGGTCGACGAGGTCGAAGTCGGCCGTCTCGCCGCTGGAGACGTCCGTCCACACCACCCGACGATCGGCGCGCGGCGCCACCAGCAGCTCGACCGCCGGCTCGGTGGCGGCGACGACGCCGGCGCCGCCGCTGTAGTCGGTATGGGTGCCGAACAGCTCGATGCGCCCCGGCACCCGGATCGCAGTCTGCGGCCTCCCCTGCGCGCCGTCACCCCCTCCGAGCGCGGCCCTCAGCCGATCGTGATCGACCCCCGGGGAGGCGCCGGCGCCGCTCACCGCGGCGCCTCGAAGGCGGCTTCGAAGAGGGCGACGTCGGCGCGGGCAGTGAGGTCGAGGACCGGCTCGCGCGCCACCACCGGCTCGAAGTCGATCCCGGCGGCGATCGCCGCGTTGACGGCGGAGGGGAGCTCGAGCTCGCCGCGCGCCGACGGCGTCACCTCGCCACAGTGGCGGAAGATCCGCCGGTCGAAGCGCCAGCCGTTGACGCTGAGCAGCACCGGGTCGGGGAGGGCTGCGAGGCGACGGACGCCTGGCTTCTCGATCAGGCGGCTCACCGTGCCGCCGGGCGCGAGCTCCAGCAGGGCGAACTGCGCCAGGCGGTCGATGTCGAGGCCCCCGGGCGAGCCGGTGGCGCGCCGTCGGTCGACGGCGAGGACGCCGCAGCCGTCGAGCGCCACGAGGCGCGCCAGCTCCGCCGGCGGATAGTAGGTGTCGGCGTTCACCATCAGGAAGGGCTCGCGATCGACCACCTCGGCCGCGGACGCCAGGGCGTCGGCGGTACCGCGCGGCGCCCGCTGGACCGCCGTCGCCACCGCGACGTCCGAGCGGTCCGCCGCGACGCCGTCGAGAGCGGCCCCGGACGACGTCACCAGACAGACTCGCTCGATGCCCGCTTCCCGCAGCGCGTCGATCGAGCGATCGAGCAGCGGGCGGCCGGCGATCGGCATCAGCATCTTGAGACCGGCGTCGGCCAGCCGCCGCTGCTCCCCGGTCAGCGCGGTGCCGTCGTCGACCCGCATCCGCCTGCCGACGCCCGCGGCGAGCACCACGGCGGTGCGGCAGCGGGCCGACGTCACGTCGCACCCTCCGCCCCGCCGTCCCCGGTGGCGGCGACCCCCACTCGTTCGATCTCGATCGCCCTCCACCGCCGATCCCACCCGCTGCCGCGATGCATCCCACGATGCTATCCTCGCCGCCAATCGGCCGGGCCGCCCGACCCGGCGTCGCCTGCACCCGCCCGACCGCCACCGACGAAGAGTCCCCCGATGCCCGAGCCTCGTCAGCCCGACCGCCGTTCACGCCTCGCCATCGCCGCGAGCGGCGCGCTGGTGGGAGCGGCGGCGGTGCTCGGCTGGGCGGTGGTCGCCGACGCCGGCCCGTTCACCCCCAACGCGACACAGCCGCCGATCGCCTTCCCCATCCTCTACGCCTACGACGCCAACCCCGAGCCGGAGGAGTACTGCGGGCAGTGCCACGCCAACTACGACCCGACGGTCGGCCCGTTCGAGCTGTGGTCGGGCACCATGATGGCCAACTCCGCCCGTGATCCGGTCTTCTGGGCCGCACTCGACGTCGCCAACAACGATCTGCCCGGCATCGGCGAGTACTGCCTGCGCTGCCACGCTCCGAAGGCGTGGCTGGAAGGTCGGGCGAGCGCCGAGGTCGACGGCGACGGCAACGTGATCGGGGTCGGCGACGCCGACGGCTGCAGCCTGCAGGGCTTCGTCGACGACACCAGCTGGGACCCGTCGACCGGCGACACCGGCACCGACTTCGAGGGCGTCACCTGCCACGTCTGCCACCGGATGATGATCGAGGAGATGCCGCCCCCGGGGGAGGACGGCAACTACCTCGAGAACGCCGAGTACTGGATCGACGACGAGCCGTGCCCCGACGGCGTCGGCTCCGGGCCGTGCCGCCGCGGCCCCTACGACTATCCGGCGGGCGGCGATCCGGAGCCCCCTCACGAGTGGGCCTTCTCCCCCTACCACCAGGACTCCCAGATCTGCGCCACCTGCCACAACGTCACCAACCCGGTGCTGACGCTGATCGACGAGACCGGCACCGACACCGGCATCCTCTACCCGATCGAGCGCACCTACGACGAGTGGAATCAGAGCGACTTCCGTGACGGCGGCCCGGCGGCCCAGACCTGCCAGAACTGCCACATGCCCGATGCCACCGACCCCAACTCCTTCGCCTGCTCGTTCGCCAACACCGACCGCGCCGGCGATCTGCCGAAGCACGAGTTCGTCGGCGGCAACAGCTGGGTGCCGGCGCTGCTCGGCGATCCGAACTGGGGCCTGACGCTCGACAACGGCACCGCCTTCGCCGACACCGCCGACCGCGCCCGGGCGATGCTCGAGAGCGCCGCCCAGCTCGAGGTCACGGCGCCGTCGGTCGTCGGCCCCGAGGCGACGCTGCGCTTCGACGTCCGGGTGACCAACCTGAGCGGCCACAAGCTGCCGACCGGCTACGTCGAAGGGCGGCGGATGTGGGTGCACGTCGAGGTGCGGGACGCCGACGACACCTTGATCTACGAGAGCGGCGCCTACGACCCGGCGACCGGCGTCCTCACCAGAGACGCCGACATCAAGGTGTACGAGACGGTGCGCGGCATCTGGGACCGCCTCGGCAACAGCACCTGCGACCACACCAACGGCAGCGGTGTCGAGGAGTTCCATTTCGTCCTCAACGACTGCATCGCGCTCGACAACCGGATCCCCCCCGCCGGGTTCACCGGCGGCGGCGACATCGAGACCCGGCCGGTCGGCTACAGCTACCCGGAGACGGCCCCGGGCTCGGGGGTGCTGGTGCACTGGGACGACACCTCCTACGAGGTGCCGCTGCCGGTCGACGCCGTTCCGCCGCTCTCCGTCGACGTCGAGCTGCGCTACCAGACGTCGAGCAAGGAGTACATCGACTTCCTGCGCAACGAGTCGGTGGCCAACGGCTTCGCCGACGACTGCACGCCGCGCTCGTCGGACTGGAGCTGGCCGGCGGCGCTGCCGGCGGGCAGCCGCAGCCGTGGCGAGTGGCTGCACTGGCTGTGGGAGACGATCGACCGCTCGACGCCGCACGTGATGGAGCTCGCCGCCGCCAGCGTCGACATCGACGCCAACATCTTCAGTGACGGCTTCGAGTCCGGCGACACCACCGCCTGGTCGGCGACCATCCCCTGACTCAACGCTCGAACGCCACGGCGGCCCACTCTCCCAGACGACGGGAGCCGGCAGGCCGCCACCCGAGCGCGGCGAGACGCGTCTCGACCTCCGCCTGCTGGTCGATCAGCAGCCCCGACGTCACCAGGCGACCGTCGGCGGCGAGCCGCTCGACGGTGACGGCAGCCTCGCCGAGCCATCGCTGCGGGAGGATGTTGACCAGCAGCAGATCGAAGACCGCCTCGGCGACCGCCGACGACGAGCCGGCAACGTAGCAGCCCGGGAGCCCGTTGAGGCGGGCGATCTCCCGCGCGGTCACCACCGACGGGAGGTCGAGGTCGACGCCGACCACCCGCGCGGCGCCCAGCCGCCGACAGGCGAGCGAGAGGATGCCCGATCCGCAGCCGACGTCGAGCACCCGCAGCCCGGCGGGCTCCAGGGTCGGCAGCCATTCGAGGAGCAGGCGGGTCGACTCGTGGCTGCCGGTGCCGAATGCGTTGCGGGCGGGAACCCGCAGCGCCATCCGACCCCCCTCTTCGGGCACGTCGGACGACGGCTCGCGCGGATCGATCCAGAACGGGCCGATCACCGACGGTCGGGCCATCTCGCGGTAGCGGGCGAGCCAGTCGTCGTCGGCGACCTCGGTCACCTCCTCGGTCGCACCGCCGGCGGCGCCGACGGCGGCGACGGCCACCGCGTCGGGTGGGTGTTCGAAGTAGGCGGCGAGCAGGTCCTCCGCCCCGCCAACCTCCTCCTCGACCCCGGTGGTCTCCAGCGCCCACAGCTCGGCGATGACCGCGTCGCGGTCCGCCGGCGGCACTCGCACGGTCCACCGCCAGGTCACGGCGCAGTCGCCGGACCGACGACCCTGCGCACCTTGACCCGCGGCCGCCGCACCCGGACCTCCAGCCGCTCGAGCTCGTCTGCCGTCCACCGCTCGGCGGTCGAGAAGGCGAGGACGTACTGGCTGCGCAGCTCGCGTTCGATGCGGTCGTAGGCCTCTTCGAGGCTACGGCGCACCGCCTCGATGTCGGGGAGCAGGGGATCGACCGGCGGCACGGTGTAGACGCGGCCGCCGGTCGCCTTGGCGAGCCCGACCAGCGGCATCTTGGCGACGCCCCGCCCACCGAAGACGCCGCTGAGGTCGATCAGGTAGACGGGCACGCCGTGCTCGACCGCCTGCCGCACCGACTCGCGGGCGCCGAACTCTCCCCCTTGCGGTTTGCCGTCGGTCAGCACCACCAGCGCCCGCCGCCGCAGCGCTTCGTCGAACTGCAGGCAGCTGAACACCACCGCATCGTAGAGCGCGGTGCCGCCGCGAGGCTCGAGGGCGCCGAAGCGGCGCAGCAACGACCCGATGTCGTCGGTGGGTGGGTGAGCAAGCCGCGGGCGGCTGTCGAAGTCGACCAGGAACGCGCGATCGCCGGAGCGGACGATCGAGCCGAGGAAGCGCGCCCCCGCCTGCTTCGTTTCGGTCATCAGCGGCGTCATGCTCCCCGAGGTGTCGAGCACGAGCCCGAGCGACAGCGGCAGGTCGACCGCACGCTCGAAGCGCTCGATCTCCACCCGCCGACCGTCGAGGCGCAGCTCGAACTCTTCGCGGGCGAGGTCGCTCAGCGGCTCGCCGCTGCGATCGGTGGCGACGGCGAACACTTCGACGAGGTTGACGTCGACCGAGCTCCCCGCGCGCTGGGCCGACAGCAGCAACACGTCTTCGAGCCGCCGTCCATCGGCGAGCGACGCGACCACGCGAACGTAGTCGCTCGTCGTCCCGGACGGCAGCGTCGCCGTCCAGGGGGGCTTCGTCCGCCGGGCGATCAGCGACGTGTTACGGAAGAACTCGACCGACGCGATGGTCGCGCCGCGCGGAACGGTGATCCGGGCCTCGGCCTGCACCGAGGCCGGATCGCTCGCCGCCGGCTCGAGCGAGATCAGCCGGACGTCGAATCGCTCGAGCCTCTCGTTGAGCGCCAGGCGATCGCGCCCGAGCTCGACGCCGGTGGCGCTCGTCGCCACCGCCGTCACCTCCGTCGCGCGGCCCGTCGCGCCGAGGTCGACGTCGACCGTGAACGGTGGACGGTCGTCGGTCGCCACCACCTCGCCGTCGACCGCGAAGGTGACCGCCGCGATCAAGTCGGAGCTGACGAGCGTGCGGATCCGCACCCGACCGGTGAGGCGATCGCCGACCGGCGGCACCAGCCGCAGGAGGGAGAGCCGACCGGGGGCCGGCGCCGCCGCGGCCAGCTGCGGAGCGGCCGGCGCCACCGCGGTGGGCAGCTGCGCGGGGGCGACGGCGCGCCCACCGAAGCCGACGCGGCTCGCCGCCCGCGCGCCGCCGGCCTCGTACGCGACCACCAGCACCGCTTCGAGAAAGTCGACCGGGAGATCGAGCCGACCCCGATAGACCCACTCCCGGTCGGCGGTCGACGCCTCCGGCACCACGACCTCCCGCTGCACCAGCGGCTCGTCGTCGATGGTGAAGGCGACCAGCGCCACCTCGACGGCACTCCCGGGGACCCAGCTCGACGGCAGCTCGATCCGTGCCTCGACCATGACCGCGGTGTCGGCGTCCGCCGACGCCGTCGGGTCGAGCGCCCCGTCCTCGAACATCGTCGCACTGATCGCGACGTCGTTCGACGGCAGCTCGCCGTCGGCGATCAGCCGCTCGGCGATCT